>NZ_JCANQV010000056.1:0-25444 GCF_059553635.1 Candidatus Streptomyces philanthi | reverse complement strand
CACGGGCACCGCGCTGCCGCGGCGCGGCGGGGGCCGGGACAACGACCTGGCGGCATGACGACGGCACACCGGTGGCCCGGCTCCCTTCCGGGGGGCCGGGCCACCGGCGTGTCAGGGCGCCCCGCGCGTCACAGCGCCTGCGGGAAGGTGCTGAACAGCCGCTGCGGGTCGTAGGTCCGCTTGACCTTGGCAAGGCGGTCGGCGGCCGGGCCGTAGTACGCCTTCCGCCAGTCCTTCAGCGCCGGGTCCGTGTAGTTCTGGTACGCGGCGCCGGAGGCGTGGCGGCGCATCGCGGCATGGCAGGAGTCCAGCCAGGCGGTGCGGGAGGCCGGTGAGCCGCCCGCCGGCCAGGACGCCAGGTACTGGGCGAGGAAGCGCGAGGAGCGGTGCACGAACGCGGTGTCGGTGCGGCCGACCCGGTTGATCGCGCCGCCCAGCGCGGTGAGCGCCACATTGCCGGTGACGCCCTTGCGGCCGCCGGTCTCGATCCGGTCCAGCAGGGTCTGGATGCCGTCCGCGGAGAGCGAGCGGTCGTAGAAGTGCGAGCGGGCGCCGTACGTTTCGCGGCCCAGCGTGCCGGAGGGGTGGCGGCCCGGCAGGTTCCCGGGCATGTGGCACTGGGCGTTGGTCTTGGACGAGCAGCCCGCGTACGCCTCCATGGCGTCCAGGTGGTCGATCGGCGTCAGGCGCACGGAGGCGGCGGGGCCGGGGCCGCCCGCCTGGTCGGCGAGCTTGTCGACGGCGTTCTGCAGTTCGCGGTAACTGCCGAGGGAGAAGGCGGCCACCGAGACGGCCGGGGTGCGGCCGGGCCGGGTGTCGAGGTGGCAGGACGACCAGATCGCGTCGGGCTGCGAGGGGCCCCACTTCTGCCAGGAGGCCAGTACCTTCGCGGCCTTGGACCAGGGCCAGGTCAGATACGCCATCACCGAGCGGGGCGCCGGGTGGGTGCGGAAGCGGAGTTCGGTGACCACGCCGAAGTTGCCGTTGCCCGCGCCGCGCAGGGCCCAGAACAGGTCCGGGTGGTGCGAGGCGTCGCACCGCACGGTCTTGCCGTCGGCGGTGACGACGGTGGCGCCGACGAGGCTGTCGCAGGTCAGTCCGTAGGCCCGGGAGGTCACGCCGTGGCCGCCGCCGAGGGTGAGCCCCGATATCGCGACGGTGGGGCAGGAGCCGCCGGGTATCGTCACGCGGTGCTTGCCCAGGCCCTGGTAGACGTCGATGAGTTTGGCGCCGGCGCCGATGCGGGCGATGCCGCCGGACGGCGCGCCCACGGTGTTCAGGGCCGAGACGTCGACGATGAGTCTGCCGTTGCCGCTGGACCAGCCCGCGTACGAGTGGCCGCCGCTGCGGATGGCGACGGGGGTCTTGTGGCGGCGGGCGAAGGCGAGGCAGGTGGCGATGTCCGAGGCGTGCCGGACGTAGGCGACGGCCGACGGCTTCAGATGGTCGTAACGGGTGTTGTAGAGGCGGCTGGCGGTGGGGTACGCGGCGTCGGAGGCGCGGATCAGCTTGCCGTCCAGGTCCTTGGCGAGGCCCTGCCAGGCCGTGTTTGCGGGGGACTTGGCGCTCCCGGCGGTGTTCTGGGCGCGCAGGGTGCCGGTGGCCGCCTCCGCGCTCTTGCCGCCGGTGCAGCCGGTGGCCCAGGCGGCCGAGGCCGCCGCGAGCGCGCCGCCGGTCGTGAGGAGTGTGCGCCGCTTCACTGGAGTGGATCTCCCTCGGTAGGTCGTACGGTCCGGGGAGTCCGGCCCCGTGACAGGCCGTCGGGCGGTGCGCGTCGCGGGGCGTGGCGCCGGGCGGGAGGGCGGCGCCCGCGTCGCGCGCGGCGCCGGCACCCGGTGCCGAGGACTCCTCATGAGGCAGATGCGCCAGGGGCCTTGAGGGTTCCCGGTGGGCGGAAGAGATCGTTCCGCGGATGCCGTCAGCCGGCGTTCTCGCGGTGGCGTTCGGCGTCCGTGCGGGCCTGGGAGCGGGCGCGGCGGGCGGCGCCGTACCAGCCGCAGCTGCACCGGGCCAGACAGAAGGAGCCGCGTTCCGTGGTGGAGGTGAGGTGCTCGCCGCCGGGTCCCGGGGGACCGTCCGGGGCGTGCGGGGCGGTGTCGGACGAGAGGGGGCGCGTGGCTCGATCGGGCACACCACCACGCTACGCGCCGGTGCGCCGTTTCATTGCGGCGGATGCGTGACGCGGGTCCGTAACGGTCGTTGTACGGAGCGGTCGGTACTACGTCCGGCCAACCGGACCGGGCCGCCCGGTGGGGCGGAGCCGACCGGCACCGGCCCAGCGGCCGGACCGTCCACACGACAGCGGCCGAGGGGGCTCGTACGCGATGGTGGTGCAGGGCAGACGAGACGGTGGTGCGGTGGCGGTGGCCATGGTGTGCGCGGCGGTCGGGCTGCTGGCGTCGGGGTGCTCGCCGCGCGGGGCCGCGGCCGAGGCCGTACGGCCGGCCGGGCCGAGCGCGGCCGAGGTCGTCCGGGGCAGCGCCGACGCCCTGGTGCGGGCCGGTTCCGCCGCCGTCCGCACGACGATCGAGACGGCGAGCGGCGGGACCCGCGTCGCGATCCGGGGCCTGGGGAGCTACGACTTCCGGCAGGGCCGCGGGCAGGTGCGGCTGCTC
The DNA here is from genome assembly GCF_059553635.1 of Candidatus Streptomyces philanthi. Lineage (NCBI taxonomy): Bacteria > Bacillati > Actinomycetota > Actinomycetes > Kitasatosporales > Streptomycetaceae > Streptomyces > Candidatus Streptomyces philanthi. The sequence goes on along the minus strand of NZ_JCANQV010000056.1, from coordinate 22,829 downwards.
CTCCCGGACCCGGCGGAGGACGGCGGCGGGCCGCGTCCGCCGATCACCGAGATCCTGGAGCCGGGGGCGCTCTACATGAAGAACCGCGGCGCGGGCGTCCCGCCGGGCAAGTGGGTGCGGGTGGACGCCGCTTCGGCGGCGGACGGCAATCTCGTCACGGGCGGTGCGACCGATCCGCTGGCCGCCGCGGAACTCCTGCGCGGTGCCCGGGAGGTGACGTACCGGGGGAAGCAGTGGCTGGACGGGGTGACGGTGCGGCACTACAGCGGGACGACGGTGATCGGGGCGGCGGCGGGGGACGCCCCGGCACGGACGAGGACGGTGCCGGCCGCGGCCGCGGCGGGCTTCACCACGGACGTGGTGCCGTTCGAGGCGTATCTCGACGAGGACGGGCGGCTGCGCAAGGTGTGCCAGCGCTTCCTCTTCGCCAACGGGTCCCCGGGAGGGGCCTGGGTGACTTCGACCACGCGGCTCGATGATTTCGGGCGGCCGGTCGAGGTACGGCTGCCGGACAGAGGCGACATCTATACGGGGAGGGTCGCCGCCTCGCAGTCGTAGATCGGGGGCGTGGGCGCGCGGCGTGGGGACCGCGCGCCCACGATGACGGAACGGTTCCCTCCGGACCGTCGAAATCCGGCCGTTCGCGAGTGTGCCGGGGCATGTGCCGATGGCCCGTGCCTCCTGGCGGAAATGGTCCTTCCGTGCCATGGGCGCGGCGGGCGCCCGTCCCTACGCTGGGCGGGGCCGCCGGAGAGCGGAAGACGCTCGCAGGAGGAGGTGGTGTCCGTGGCCGTGGTGCGTCATGCGACGGTGCAGGATCTCGTGGCCCTCGTCGAGATCGATCTGACCGGCGAGCTGATGATCGCCGCGACCGCCGCCCGCGAGGACCGGCTCAGCCCGGACCGCATCGACGAACTGCTGAACGTCTGCGCCGGCGCGAACCCCGCGGCGGCGGGCGGCACCGGCCCCTCATCGCGCGGCTGACCAGGCAGGAAGCGGGGTGCGGCAGGGCCGGGAGGCGGACGCCGGGGCCCGGGGCGTACGGCCCCGGGGGCGCCGGTCAGGTACGCAGCATCCGCTCGATCGCCTTGGTCGCCTCCTGCACCTTGGCGTCGATCGCCTCCGGCCCCTGGGCCGCGGCGTCGGCGACGCAGTGCCGCAGATGTTCCTCCAGGAGCTGGAGCCCGAAGGACTGGAGGCCCTTCGTGCTCGCCGAGACCTGCGTGAGGATGTCGATGCAGTAGACGTCCTCCTCCAGCATCCGCTGGAGGCCCCGGATCTGGCCCTCGATGCGGCGCAGCCGCTTGAGATGGGCGTCCTTCTGCTTGGTGTAGCCGTGGATGCCGCGGTCGTGGTCGGTGACGACGGCGGGGTCGCCGCCGGGGGCGGTTTTCGGCTGCGGGGTGTGGCAGGCCGCGGCGGCTTCGGTGGTGCCGTTGGTGTCGGCGTCCGTGGTCGTCAAGGCCGTCTCCCGTGGTGTCCTGTCGGTCCATATACCCCTGGTGGGTATATCGTACCGAAATCTGCGGGTACCGGACGTACCCCGTGCAGAGCATGCTGCCCGATGCGCGACACTGAAGGAATGCTGATAAGCAGTGGCTGGATGATGCGCCTAGCATCAACTCGACCGAAACCGATGCACCCCGAGGATTCCACGTGCGCTTTCGTCTGACCCCCAGGGAGACGAGCTTCTACGACATGTTCGCCGCCTCAGCGGACAACATCGTCACGGGCTCCAAGCTCCTGATGGAACTGCTCGGGGCGGACACCTCCGCACGGGCAGAGATCTCCGAGAGGATGCGGGCGGCGGAGCACGCGGGGGACGACGCGACCCACGCGATCTTCCATCAGCTGAACTCCTCGTTCATCACGCCCTTCGACCGTGAGGACATCTACAACCTCGCGTCGTCGCTCGACGACATCATGGATTTCATGGAGGAGGCCGTCGATCTGGTCGTCCTCTACAAGGTCGAGGAACTGCCGAAGGGCATAGAACAGCAGATCGAGGTCCTTGCGCGGGCGGCCGAGCTGACCGCCGAGGCGATGCCGAATCTGCGCACGATGTCCAACCTCACCGAGTACTGGATCGAGGTCAACCGTCTGGAGAACCAGGCCGACCAGATCCACCGCAAGCTGCTCGCGCACCTCTTCAACGGCAAGTACGACGCCATCGAGGTGCTCAAGCTCAAGCAGATCGTCGACATCCTGGAAGAGGCGGCGGACGCGTTCGAGCATGTCGCCAACACGGTCGAAACCATCGCGGTGAAGGAATCCTGAGCCCCGGCCATGGACACCTTCGCGCTTATCGTGACCATTGCGGTCGCGCTCGGTTTCACGTATACGAACGGCTTCCATGATTCCGCCAACGCCATCGCCACCTCGGTCTCGACGCGGGCGCTGACGCCCCGCGCCGCACTGGCGATGGCCGCGGTGATGAATCTCGCCGGTGCCTTCATGGGCAGCGGGGTCGCCAAAACGGTCAGCGAGGGCCTGATCTCCACCCCCGAGGGCAACAAGGGGATGGGCATTCTCTTCGCCGCGCTGCTCGGCGCGGTGGTCTGGAACCTCGTCACCTGGTACTTCGGACTGCCGTCCTCCTCTTCCCACGCGCTCTTCGGCGGCATGGTCGGCGCGGCCCTGGCCGGCGGTACGACCGTCATCTGGTCCGGGGTGATCGACAAGGTCGTCCTGCCGATGTTCCTCTCCCCGGTGATCGGCCTGGTGCTCGGCTATCTGGTGATGGTCGTCATCCTGTGGCTGTTCCGGCGGGCCAATCCGCACAAGGCCAAGCGCGGTTTCCGCATAGCGCAGACCGTGTCGGCGGCCGGCATGGCGCTCGGCCACGGCCTCCAGGACGCCCAGAAGACCATGGGTGTCGTGGTGATGGCGCTGGTCATCGCCGATGTGCAGGACCCCAGCGACTCCATCCCGGTCTGGGTGAAGCTGTCCTGCGCGCTCACCCTGTCGCTCGGTACGTACGCGGGCGGTTGGCGGATCATGCGCACCCTCGGCCGCCGGATCATCGAGCTGGACCCGCCGCAGGGCTTCGCCGCGGAGACCACGGCGGCCTCGGTGATGTACACCGCGTCGTTCATGTTCCACGCGCCGATCTCCACCACGCATGTCATCACCTCCGCGATCATGGGCGTGGGGTCGACCAAGGGCACCCGCGCGGTGCGCTGGGGTGTGGCCAAGAACATCGTGATGGGCTGGTTCATCACCATGCCGGCGGCGGCGATCGTCGGCGCGCTGAGTTTCTGGGTCGTGAAGGGCGCCTTCGGCTAGCCCCTTCGACGACGCCGTACGGATGGCGGGCCCGCCCCTCCGGGAAGGAGGAGCGGGCCCTTCGTCATGCGGTGGCACCGCCATGCAGCACCGCAGACGTGCGGGGGGACCGGTCTAGCCGAAGCGGCCCGAGATGTAGTCCTCGGTCGCCTGGACCGACGGGTTGGAGAAGATCCGCTCGGTGTCGTCGATCTCGATCAGCTTGCCGGGCTTGCCGACGGCCGCCAGGTTGAAGAACGCCGTACGGTCCGAGACGCGCGCGGCCTGCTGCATGTTGTGCGTCACGATGACGATGGTGAAGCGTTCCTTCAGCTCGCCGATCAGGTCCTCGACGGCGAGCGTGGAGATCGGGTCGAGCGCCGAGCACGGCTCGTCCATCAGCAGCACCTGCGGTTCGACCGCGATGGCGCGGGCGATGCACAGCCGCTGCTGCTGGCCGCCGGAGAGGCCGGCGCCGGGCTTGCCCAGCCGGTCCTTGACCTCGTTCCACAGGTTGGCGCCCTTGAGGGACCGCTCGACGATGTCGTTCAGCTCGCTCTTGCGGTACGAGCCGTTGAGGCGCAGCCCGGCCGCCACATTGTCGAAGATCGACATGGTGGGGAACGGGTTGGGGCGCTGGAAGACCATGCCGACGGTGCGGCGGACGGCGACCGGGTCGACGCCCGGACCGTAGAGGTTCTCGTCGTCCAGCATCACCTTGCCCTCGACGCGGCCGCCGGGGGTGACCTCGTGCATGCGGTTCAGGGTGCGCAGGAACGTCGACTTGCCGCAGCCGGACGGGCCGATGAAGGCGGTCACCGAGCGCGGTTCGATGCTCATGGAGATGTCGTCGATGGCCTTGTGGCTGCCGTAGTAGGCGCTCAGGCCGCTGACGTCGATTCGCTTGGCCATGGGATTCACTGCTTCTTTCGTATGGCGCCGCTCGGCGGGCCGGATGTCGGTGCCTGCCGGCGGAGTCGTCGTCGCGTCCGCCGGCGGGGCCGCGGCTCAGCGGCCGGCGGTCTTGGGGGCCTTCCAGCGGGCGATGCCGCGGGCCACCAGGTTGAGGACCATCACGAAGGCGATCAGGACGAGCGCCGCCGCCCAGGCACGGTCGTACGACGCCTCGGAGCCCTGCTGCCACTGCTGGAACACATACAGCGGCAGCGACTGCTGGGCGCCTTCGAAGGGGTTGTTGTTGATCGTCTTCGCGCCCCACACCAGTAGCAGCACCGGGGCGGTCTCGCCGGTGATCCGGGCGACGGCGAGCATCACGCCCGTGGCGATGCCGCCGATCGACGTCGGCAGGACCACCTTGAGGATGGTGCGCCACTTCGGGACGCCGAGGGCGAGCGACGCCTCGCGCAGCTCGTTCGGGACGAGCTTGAGCATCTCCTCGGTGGAGCGGACCACAACCGGCATCATCAGGATCGCCAGCGCCATCGCCCCGGCGAACCCGGACGGGCCGAAGCCCAGGATCAGGATCCAGACGGACAGGACGAACAGGCCGGCGACGATCGAGGGGATGCCGGTCATCACGTCGACGAAGAAGGTCACGGCCTTCGCCAGTCGGCCGCGCCCGTACTCGACGAGGTAGATCGCGGTGAGCAGACCGAGCGGCGCGGCGATCAGGGTGGCCAGGCCCACCTGCTCCAGGGTGCCGATGATCGCGTGGTAGATGCCGCCGCCGGGCAGCTGGTCGGGGAGGGTGCCCATCGAGTGGGACAGGAAGTAGCCGTCCAGGACCTTGGTGCCGCGGGCCACCGTCTCCCACAGCAGTGAGGCCAGCGGGACGACGGCGAGCAGGAAGGCCGTCCAGACCAGGCTGGTCGCCAGCCGGTCCTTCGCCTGCCGGCCGCCCTCGACGGCGGCGGAGAGGGCGAAGGTGCCCGCGACGAAGACCAGTACGGCGATCAGCCCCCACTGGATACGGCTCTCCAGCCCGGCGACCAGGCCGATGCCGCAGCCGAGGCCGACCGAGACCAGGGCGGCGGCCGGCGGCGTCCAGCGTGGCAGCCGGGCCTGGCGGAGGGAGAGCGGGGCGCCGGCGCGGCCGGAGTGGCCGGAGAGGGGAGGCCGGTCCGTCATGACGTCGGTCACGCGTACTCCTTGCGGCGGGCGATGATCAGCCGGGCGGCGCCGTTGACCAGGAGGGTGATCACGAAGAGGACCAGGCCGGAGGCGATCAGGGCGTCCTGGCCGAACTCGTCGGCCTCGCTGAACTTCCCGGCGATGTTCTGCGCGAAGGTGCCGCCGCCCGGGTCGAGCAGGCTGGCGTTGATCAGGAAGCTGGGGGAGAGGACGGTGGCGACGGCCATCGTCTCGCCGAGCGCGCGGCCCAGGCCCAGCATCGAGGCGCTGATGACGCCGGAGCGGCCGAAGGGGAGCACCGCCGTCCGGATCACCTCCCAGCGGGTGGCGCCGAGCGCCAGGGCGGCCTCCTCGTGCATCTTCGGGGCCTGGAGGAACACCTCGCGGCTGACACTGGTGACGATCGGCAGGATCATGATCGCGAGGAGGATGCCGACGGTGAACAGGGACCGCGGCGCGCCGTCGCTGTACCGGAAGATCCCGGTCCAGCCGAGGTACTCGTCCAGCCAGCTGTAGAGGCCGGTCAGGTGCGGGACGAGGAAGAGGGCGCCCCACAGGCCGTAGATGATGCTGGGCACCGCGGCGAGCAGGTCGATGACGTAGCCGAGCGGCGAGGCCAGCTTGCGCGGGGCGTAGTGCGAGATGAACAGCGCGATGCCGACCGCGACGGGGACCGCGATCACCATGGCGATCACGGCGCTGACGGCGGTGCCGAAGGCGAGGACCGCGATGCCGAACTTCGGTTCGGTGCCGGTGGCGGTCCAGTCGAGGGTGGTGAGGAAGTTGGCGTGGTCGCCGGATATGGCGATCACCGACCGGTAGGTGAGGAAGACCGCGATGGCGGCCATCAGCACCAGCAGGACGACGCCGGAGCCCCGGGAGAGCCCGAGGAAGATCCGGTCGCCGGGGCGGACGGCCCGTCCGGGGGCAAGGGCTTCCGGGGCGGCCGGGGCAGGCGCGTCGGCGGGTATCGGTGGGGAGGTGTTCATGGTTTCTCCGGTCTGCGGAGCCGGTGGGCTCCTGGCGCGGCGGTGCACCGGACGGGCGGCGGTCCGGGAGCCGTACGGTCGTACGGGCCCTGTGGGCCGCCGCCCGGTGTGTCAGGAGAGGGTGGCGACGGTCTTGCGGACCTTCTCGGCGATCGCGTCGGGCAGCGGGGCGTAGCCGAGGTCCTTCAGCGCGGCCTGGCCGTCCTTGCCGGCGACGTAGGTCAGGAAGGACTTGGTGGCCGGCAGGGTCTCGGCCTTGTTGCCCTTGTCGCAGGCGATCTCGTAGGTGACGAGGGTGATCGGGTAGGCGCCCTCGGCCTTGGTGGCGTAGTTCAGCTTGAGCGCCAGGTCGTTGCCCTTGCCGATCTGCTCGGCCTCGGCGATGGCCTTGGAGGCGTTGTCGACGGTCGCCTCGACCGGGGCCTTGGCGCCGGTGTCGATCTTGACGGTGGGGACCGAGGCGGACTTGGCATAGGACAGCTCGAAGTAGGAGATGGCGCCGCTGTTCTGCTTGACCTGCGAGGAGACGCCGGCGGAGCCGGAGGCCGCCTGGCCGCCCTTGCCCTCCCAGGTCTTCGCGGGCTCGTGCTTCCAGGCGTCGGGGGCGGCACCCTTGAGGTACTTGGTGAAGTTGTCGGTGGTGCCCGAGTCGTCGGAGCGGTGGAACGCCTGGATCTTGAGGTCCGGCAGCTTGGCGTCCGGGTTGAGCTTCTTGATCGTCTCGTCGTTCCAGTTGGTGATCTCCGAGTCGAAGATCTTCGCGAGCGTCGGGGCGTCCAGCACCAGGTCGTTCACGCCGGGGACGTTGTAGCCGACCGCGATCGGGCCGCCGACCATCGGCAGGTTGATCGCCTGGCCGCTCTTGCAGAGCTTCTTGGACTTCTCGACCTCCTCGGGCTTGAGCGCCGAGTCGGAGCCCGCGAAGGCGGTCTGGCCCTGGAGGAAGGTGGTGATGCCGGCACCGGAACCGGTGGGCTGGTAGTTGATCTCGGTGTCCTTGCAGGCGCCCGAGTAGTTCTGCACCCAGACGTCCATGGCGTTCTTCTGCGCGGACGAGCCGGAGGCGAGCAGCTTGCCCTTGCCGTCGCAGGCGATGGTGCCGGCGGGCTTGGCGGCGGAGCCGCCCCCGGAGCCGCCGGAGCGGCTGGTGTCGTCGGACCCGCACGCCGTCAGGGCCAGGGCACCGGTGACGGCGAGAGCGCCAACGGCGAGGGCGCGAACCCGGTTCTTGCGCTGAAGCTTCACTGTCGAGAGTTCCTTCCTGGGCGCGCCGCGTGCCGGCGTGCGCGAGGTGTCACATGGGTGCGAAGTCTGTGTGCCGCGTCGCATACGCCCTGGAGGCCGTCCGCGGACCCGGTACGGCTGAAATTAGGCAGATCAAGTGAAGCCGCCGACGGAGGAGAGTGAACGCGGGGTGAACCTCGGCCGTCAGATACGTGCGGGACACAAGGGATGTATGGCGAGGGAAAACCGGAGGAAAACGGGAGAGAACGGGGGTGCCCGCCCGCCGGGACGGGGAGCCGGGTGACGGGAACGCCCGTACGGACCGGCGCTTCTGCGAGTGGCCGACCGGCGTCCCCCGGCCTCCCTCCGTCGAAGCTCTGTCGGATTACTGATCGGTATGGCAGCATCCGCGCAACGACGCGCAGTGGTGCGGATCGACCGGAGGTGGCTGATGGGGCGCCAGGGGGCGGGACAGGTCGTAGGGGACGAACGGGACCGAGCGGGCAGCCGCGGCGTACCGGGACCACGCGGGGGCAGGGGGCGCCCGGGGCGGGTACTGGCCTGTGCGGCCGTGGTCCTCGGCACCACGGGCCTCCTGGGCGCCATGGCGCCCGCCGCCCACGCGCGGGCCGCCGACGAACCGGACGGACCGCCGGCCGCCACCGCGACCCCCGCCCCCGGGACCGTCGCGGACGATCACCGCCTCGACGAGGTCCGCAAGCGGATCGACGCGCTCTACCGCACGGCGGAGCAGGCCACCGAGGCGTACAACGCCGCGAAGGAGCAGGTCGAGCGCCAGCAGAAGGAGATCGTCGACCTGGCCCGCACCATCGACCGCACCCAGCGCAAGCTCACCGTCCTCAAGAAGCAGGCCGGACTGCTGGCCAGCGCCCAGTACCGCGGCGGCGGCCTGCCGCTGGAGGCCGGCTTCGTCCTGGCCCCCGACCCGGAGCACTTCCTCGACCACCTCGCCCTCGCCCGCAAGGGCGAGCAGGCCGCCAAGAACGTGATCGCCGAACTCACCCGCACCACGGCCGACCTGCGCGACTCCTCACGGGCCGCGACCCGCCGCTGGGAGAGGCTGGAGGCCGAACGCAAGAAGAAGGACGCGGCACGGCAGGAGATCACAAAAAAGATCGCCGCCGCCGAGAAGCTGGAATCCCGGCTCGCCGCCGACGAAAAGGAACGCCTGAAGAAGCTGGCGGACGAGCAGGAGTTCCGGGCCCAGCAGAAATGGCTGGACTCCGGCGTGCTGAAGGAGATCGGCAACAAGGCGTCCGCCGACGGCAGGAAGGCCCTCGCCTATGCCACCGCGCAGATCGGCAAGGATTATGTGTGGGGCGCCGTGGGCCCCGACACCTTCGATTGTTCCGGACTGACCCTGCGCGCCTGGCAGAAGGGCGGCACCACCATTCCGCGCACCTCGCAGGAACAGTGGCGGCAGCTCCCGCACGTCGATATCCAGGACATGCGGCCCGGCGACCTGATCATCTACTACCAGGACGCCAGCCATGTCGGGATGTACCTCGGCGACGGCGCGATGGTGCACGCCCCGCGGCCGGGCCGCCAGGTGACGATCACCGGCGCGGGCTCGATGCCGATCCTGGGCGTGGTCCGGCCCGACGCCTGAGCCGCCGCGCGGGCCGGGCACCGTCCGGCCCGCGCCACGTGACACATTTCATAGAAACCGTACGCACGGTAATTGCGCGGGTCGGCGGGAATTCCGTTCCCCCGCTCCGTATTTGTGACCGGCCCCGCACGGATACCGGGCCAGGTGTCCGAAAAATGCGTCCATCCATGGTTATCGACGGTCGCCGCGGCGTCTCGGAATGCGGTCGATCAGGTGATGTTCGTCATTCGCGTTCCTCCGCTTCCGTACGCACATCGCCTGCTCGGTACGGGATATGACGCCCGGTGAATGCCGTGCGTCATTCCGCGGCACTCGCCGGTGACGCTATCGTCGCCTCTCAGTGCCCGGTGGCGCTCCGTTCGCCCCGACCCGGGGAACGGCGCGGAACCGGGCACGGGCGCGCCGGTCGGTGCGCCCGTGCCCCCTCGGGGGCGGGAAGGAAGCAGAGCAATGCCCGTACCCGTACCGCACCAGCGGACGGCCCTTCTGCCGCACCGGGCGGCAGCGGCGGACGACGCCTGCGCGGACACCACGGCCGTGGGCCCGTACGACCCGCTCCCGGCCCCCTGCGGCACAGCCGCCCCGTCCCCCACGCCCCGCACACCGGACACACCCGCACCCCAGAGCCTGACCCTGCTTCTCATAGGCGAGGACCCCAGCAGCACCGTCCCCGGCATGTGGGACCGCGCCGACCGCCGCATCCGGCTGCGCACCGCCCGCAACCTCACCGAGGCCGAACGGCTGCTCACCGACGATGTGCACTGCATCCTCCTCGACCTGCCCGAACGCGCCGGGGAGAGCACCGGACCCGGCGACGAGCTCGACGCGCTCCGCGCCGTCCTGCGGATGGCCCCCGCCCACGCCGTCCTCGTCCTCACCCCGGAGGCGGACGCCGAACGCGCCGCCGAGGCCGTCCGCGTCGGCGCCCAGGACTACCTCTTCCGCGACGAACTCGACGGCGAGGTGCTCAGCCGCGCCGTCCGCTACGCCGTCGAACGCAAACGCGCCGACCTCGCCCAGCGCCAGCTCTCCGAATCCCGGCTGCGCGCCCAGGAGAACGCCCGTCTGGAACGGGGCCTGCTGCCCACCCCCCTCCTCGACGGCTCCGACCTGCGCTTCGCGGCCCGCTACCGCCCCGGCCGCAGCCGCGCCCTGCTCGGCGGCGACTTCTACGACACGGTGCGCACCCCCGACGGCGCGGTGCACGCCATGATCGGCGACGTCTGCGGCCACGGCCCCGACGAGGCCGCCCTCGGCGTCGCCCTCCGTATCGCCTGGCGCACCCTGACCTTCGCCGGACTGTGCGGCGACGAACTGCTCTCCACCCTCCAGCGGGTCCTGGAGCACGAACGCGCCGACGACGAGATCTTCGCGACCCTGTGCACCGTCGACATCTCCCCGGACGGCGACCGCGCCGGAGTCTGCCTGGCCGGCCACCCGGCCCCCCTGCTGACCCGCGCCGGCCGGCCCCCGCGGCTGCTCCCGCAGGAGTCCGGCGGCCCGGCACTCGGCCTGCTGCCGCACGCCCGCTGGCCGCGCGGCCGGGTCGAGCTGGGCGGGGCATGGAGCCTGATGATGTACACCGACGGCCTGGTCGAGGGCCGCGTCGGCCGGGGCAGGGAACGCCTGGGCCAGGACGGCATGGCCGATCTGGTGGCCCGCCACACGGCCGCCGGTCTCACCGGCGAGGCCCTCCTGGACGCCACCCTCACCTCGGCACGCGACCTCAACGGCGGCGAACTGACCGACGACGTGGCCGTCCTGCTCCTGGCCCGGCGCTGACGCTCCGGGCCGGGCGGTGTCTCAGCGGCCGCCGTTGTACGGACCGTACGGCCCGTCCGAGCTGGAACCACCGCGCCGGGGCCCGCGACCGGCGACCTTCCGCAGGGCCGGGCGGACGTCCACGGTGTAGACGATCACGGCGATGATGCCGATGATCGGCAGGAACGACATCAGCGGCAGCAGGAACAGCAACGCCGTGGCGATCCCCAGCAGGATCAGCCACATCCCCTTGGTCTGCTTGTCCGCGGCACGGTAGGCGTCCTCACGGTGCACCGCGGCGTCGATCAGCATCACGGCGGCATACACACCCAGGCCCAGCTGCACCCAGCCCACCAAGCTCTGGAACCCGTAGATCAGCACGCCGTCCACCACCGTCTCGACTCATGGGCGCTCCGCAGCCCCACCGTACCCGGACAACGGGTCGGGCACCGGAAGTGTGCCCGACCCGCGGAAGCGTCCCCCGTCCCCTCCGCCGCCCGGCCGCGGCCCGCGTCCGGCACGCTCACTTCGCCGGCGGGGTGCTCTTCTTGCCCGAGGTCCTGCGGGCCGCGGGCTTCTTCGCCGCGGTGGACGCCCCGTCCCCGGCCGGGTCCCCGGCGGGCTTGCCGACCTGCGCGCCGTTCGCCTTCTCCGTCACCAGCGGCTTCGGCGCGGCCTTCGGCTCCGGCTCGATCACCACCGCCAGCTCCTCGACCTGGTCGGCGGCGTCCCCGCGCCAGCTCTGCACCGCGCCACGGCCGCGCTCGGCCAGCCCGTCGTACGTCTCACGGGCCTTGACGGCGTACTCGGCGGCCCGGCCGACGCCCTGGAGCGCCAGCCCCTGCGCCTGCTCGCGGATCTTCTTCAGATCGGTGTCGAGCGAGCCCAGCAGCTCGGTGAGCTTGTCCTGCGCGTCCTTGGCCTGCTTCGTGATGCGCTCCTGGACGTCCTTCGGGTCCGTGGTGCGCACCGCCTCGAACCGCTTGGGCGCCTCGGCCTTGATCTTCTCGACCAGCGACGGCACCTCGCCCAGCTTCTCGGCCGCCAGATCGGCGGTGCCGGCGAGCGCGTACAGCGGGGTCGGGTCGGTCAGGGTCTTGCGGAGGTCATCGGTGATGGCCATGACGTCTTTCCTCCTGGTGTCGAAACCGTTTGCTCAGGTGGTGGTGTGCGGGCCGCCGTCGGCCGCCGTCCCGCGGGGGTGCGCACCGCTGTCGTCCCCGTGCTCGCTCCCGTCGCCCTCGCCGCCGCTCCCGTGCCCGTTCTCCTTGCGGAAGGACGCGTAGATCTGCAGCAGGACCTGCTTCTGCCGTTCGTTCAGCGCGGGGTCGGTGAGTATCGCGGTCTGCACCTCGACACCGGTCGGCCCCCGCCGCTCGTCGAGAATCCCGGCCTGCACGTACAGCGTCTCGGCCGAGATCCGCAGCGCCTTGGCGATCTGCTGAAGGATCTCCGCACTCGGCTTGCGCAGCCCGCGCTCGATCTGGCTGAGATACGGGTTGGACACCCCCGCGGCATCCGCCAGCTGCCGCAGACTCAGCCGCGCCGAACGCCGCTGCTCCCGCAGAAACTCGCCGAGATTGCCGACATTGAGTGATGCCATGACTCCACTCTGCACGACGGTGCTAACTATTGCAAGCATCTGCTTGCGGGAGTGGTGGGGTGGGGGTGAGCCTGTGTGAGCCTGAGCACGAGAGGTGTCGTATTTGCACGACAACTGTCGTCATCCGCGTCCGGCCTCCTGGTGCAGGTGCTCTTGGGGCGGCCTCCGTGAGTCGCCGGGAGACGGCGTTGTCGGTGGGCTCTGCCAGGGTGTGCGTCGTGGATGAACTGGTGGAGCGTGTCGACGACCAAGATCGCGTGCTGGGGGTGGTCAGCCGTCGGGAGGCCGTCCGGGAGGGTTGGCTGTATCGGGTCGCCGTGACGGTGTCGTGATGAGCGTGGGCGGTTCCTCGTCCACCGGCGGTCGGACCAGCTGTCGCGCTTCCCTGGGCTCTACGAGGTCGAGGTCGGTGGCGCCGCACATGTCGGCGAGTCCTATGAACAGGCCGCCGCGCGGGAGCTGGCCGAGTACGCCTCGACGGCGTCATGGCGTGCCGCGCCGAGGACGAGCGGATCACCGGTCGGTGCTACGTCCGCAGGCCGGAGAAGCGGACCCGGGCGGCGCCCGGGACCCGGCTCACCGTGCGGTGAAGCGGTCCCCGGTGTCGTCAGCGCCCCACGTACGCCGCCAGATGCTCCCCGGTGAGGGTGGAGCGTGCGGTGACGAGGTCGGTGGGGGTGCCCTCGAAGACGATGGTGCCGCCGTCGTGGCCGGCGCCGGGGCCGAGGTCGATGATCCAGTCGGCGTGTGCCATCACCGCCTGGTGGTGCTCGACGACGATGACCGACTTGCCGGAGTCGACGAGGCGGTCGAGCAGGCCGAGCAGATGCGCGACGTCGGCGAGGTGGAGGCCCGCGGTCGGCTCGTCGAGGACGTAGACGCCGCCCTTGTCGGCCATGTGGGTGGCCAGCTTGAGGCGTTGGCGTTCGCCGCCGGAGAGGGTGGTGAGCGGCTGGCCGAGGGTGAGGTAGCCGAGGCCGACCTCGCTGAGGCGGGTGAGGACGCGGTGGGCGGCCGGGATGCGTGCTTCGCCGGTGGCGAAGAATTCCTCCGCCTCGGCCACCGGCATCGCGAGCACCTCACTGATGTCGCGGCCGCCGAGACGGTGATCGAGCACGGACGCCTGGTACCGCCTGCCCTCGCAGTCCTCGCAGGTGGTGGCGACACCGGCGGTCATCGCCAGGTCGGTGAAGACGACACCGGCGCCGTTGCAGGTGGGACAGGCGCCCTCGGAGTTGGCGCTGAACAGCGCCGGCTTCACCCCGTTGGCCTTCGCGAACGCCTTGCGGATCGGGTCGAGCAGCCCCGTGTACGTCGCCGGGTTGCTGCGCCGTGAGCCGCGGATCGCGCCCTGGCCGACCGACACCACCCCCGCGTCGGCGGGGAGCGACCCGTGCACCAGCGAACTCTTGCCGGACCCGGCGACGCCGGTGACGACGACGAGGACGCCGAGCGGTATGTCGACATCGACATCGCGCAGGTTGTGCGCCGTCGCGCCGCGGACCTCCAGTACGCCGGTGGGCGTGCGCACCGTCTCCTTGAGCGCGGCCCGGTCGTCGAAGTGGCGGCCGGTGAGGGTGCCGCTGGCCCGCAGCCCCTCGACGGTGCCCTCGAAGCAGACGGTGCCGCCCTCCGTGCCGGCGCCCGGTCCGAGGTCGACGACATGGTCGGCCACGGCGATCGTCTCCGGCTTGTGCTCCACCACGAGCACCGTGTTGCCCTTGTCCCGCAGCCGCCCCAGCAGTCCGTTCATCCGCTGGATGTCATGGGGGTGCAGGCCCGTGGTCGGCTCGTCGAAGACATAGGTGACATCGGTGAGCGAGGAGCCGAGGTGGCGGACCATCTTGACGCGCTGCGCCTCGCCGCCCGACAGCGTGCCCGACGGCCGGTCGAGCGAGAGGTAGCCGAGACCGATCTCCACGAACGAGTCGAGGGTCTGCCGCAGCGTGGTGAGCAGTGGCGCCACCGACGGTTCTGCCAGGTCGCGGACCCAGGCGGCCAGATCGCTGATCTGCATCGCGCAGGCGTCCGCGATGCCGATGCCCTTGATCTTGGAGGATCTGGCGCCCTCGTTGAGCCGGGTGCCGTCGCAGTCGGGGCAGACGGTGAAGGTGACGGCCCGGTCCACGAACTCCCGGATGTGCGGCTGCAACGCCTCCCTGTCCTTGGCGAGCATCGACTTCCGAAGCCTCGGGACGAGTCCCTCGTACGTCATGTTGATGCCCGCGATCTTCATCCGGACCGGCTCGTGGTGGAGGAAGTCGTGCAGCTCCTTCTTCGTGTACGCGCGGATCGGCTTGTCGGGGGAGACGAAGCCGGACTCGCTGTAGAGCCGGTGGTTCCAGCCGCCCGCCTTGTAACCGGGGACGGTGAGGGCGCCCTCGGCGAGCGACTTGGTGTCGTCGTAGAGCTGGGTGAGGTCGATGTCGGAGACCGCGCCCCGGCCCTCGCAGCGCGGGCACATGCCGCCGGTGCGGCGGAACGTCGTCCGCACCGCCTTCCTGTCGCCGCGTTCGACGGTGATCGCGCCGCTCGCCGAGACGGAGGGGACGTTGAAGGCGAACGCGCCGGGCGGGCCGACGTAGGGCTTGCCGAGGCGGCTGAAGAGGATGCGCAGCATCGCGTTGGCGTCGGTGGCGGTGCCGACCGTGGAGCGCGGGTCGGCGCCCATCCGCTGCTGGTCGACGATGATCGCGGTGGTCAGCCCGTCGAGGACGTCGACCTCGGGCCGTCCGGTCGTCGGCATGAAGCCCTGGACGAAGGCGCTGTAGGTCTCGTTGATCAGCCGCTGCGACTCCGCGGCGATGGTGTCGAACACCAGCGAGCTCTTGCCCGAACCGGAGACGCCGGTGAACACCGTCAGCCGACGCTTGGGGATTTCGACGCTGACGTCCTTGAGGTTGTTCTCGCGGGCGCCGTGCACACGGATCATCTCGTGGGTGTCGGCGGTGTGCGGCCGGGCGTCCTTCCCCGTGGCGCTGCTCATCGTGTCTCCCTCCGTGGGGCACGGGCCGTCCGCGCGGTTCCCGTGGCCCCCCGGCCCGTTTTCGATCAGTACGTCCGGTTCTCGTGCGCCGGACCGGCAACGGTAGCGGCCCACCGGAACGCGATCTTGCGCGGGGCGGGCGGGACGTTCGCCACATGCCGTAGGGTCGGCCGCGTGACTGCCGGGTCGGCCATGGGCCATACACGAGTGAGGCGCCCGGCCTCGGCGTGAGCGCGGGGCGGGCCAGAGCCCCGCCCTTTTCTCCGCGTTCTTTCCTCCGGCGCCCGTATGCGGCGCCCTTCCAGCGGATTCACGACCCGGAGATACGCCACAGATGTCACATGCACAGCAGCACGCGAACACCGCCACGCGCGTCCGCCTCGACCACACCGTCGTCCACGCCAGGGACCGCCGCCTGTCGGCCGAATTCCTCGCCGCGATCCTGGGACTGGAGGTCGGCCTCCCCTTCGGCCCCTTCCTCCCCGTCGATCTCGGCAACGGCGTGACGCTCGACTACTACGAGACACGCGACGAGCCGATCGCGTCGCAGCACTACGCGTTCCTGGTGCCCGACGAGCAGTTCGACACCATGATCGCCCGGCTGGAGACGGTGGGGGTCACCTACTACGCCGACCCCCACCACACCGAACCCGGCCGCATCAACCGCCTCTTCGGCGGTCGCGGCGCCTACTTCGCCGACCCGGACGGCCACAACATGGAGATCATGACCCGCCCCTATGCCCGTCCCTGAGCAACTCCGTCGCACGGGCCGCTCGCCGGCTGGTCGGTGTACCCCTCGGCGCCGCCCCCGTAGTAGGTGCGGGGGTCCCCGGTTGCCAGTGGACGGCCCAGGGTGAAGCGGGTGACGAGGTCGGGGTTGGCGATGAAGTGGGTGGCGAACGACACGGCGTCGGCGATCCCCTCCCGGACGGCGGTGTTCGCGGACTCCCGGTCGAAGCCGTTGTTCACGATCAGCGGGCCGTGGAAGAGACGCCGGTAGCGGGCGAGCGCCGCGAGGTCCGGGCCGGCTCCAAGGTGTACGGGGTCCCGTCCCCGTAGGTGCAGATAGGCCAGGGGGAGCCCGTTCAGTTCCGTCACGAGAGCGTCGTGATCGGCGAGCAGCGCCTCGTCGATCGGAAAGCGTTCACCGACGGGCAGATACGGCCCCAGACGGACGCCGACGCGGCGGCTCTCCCACGCCCCCGCGGCCGCCCCGACGATCTCCACCAGCAGACGGCGGCGGCCCGCGCGGCCGCCGCCGTAGCCGTCCGTCCTGCGGTTCACCCGCGGATCGAGGAACTGCGCGACGAGGAACGAGCCCAGCGCCGCGATCTCCACCCCGTCGAACCCCGCACGCCGGGCGTTCCGGGAGGCGGTGCCGAAGTCGGCGACCGCGGCCGCGATGTCGTCCCCGGTCATCTCCCGGGGCGTGACGGTCTCCTTGAACCCGTCCGCGGTGAACGACCGCACGTGGGGATTGACCGCGGAAGGCCCGGCGGGCAGCCTCCCGCCGAGATGATCGGGGTGCGAGGCGGCGCCGGTGTGCCAGAGCTGGAGCACGATCCGCCCGCCACGGGCGTGCACGGCATCGGTCACCCGCCGCCACGCGTCGATCTGCGCCCGGCTGTAGATGCCGGGGACGTCGGCGAAGCCGATGGCCCGTTCGCTGACCCAGGTGGACTCGGTGACGATCAGCCCCGCGTCGGCGCGCTGTCCGTAGTGGACGGCATGCAGCTCCGTGGGCACCAGCCCCTCATGGTCCGCGCGGGCCCGGGCGGTCGGGGCCATCACCACCCGGTTGGGCAGCCGGAGGTCGCCCAGTTCCACGGGCCGCAGCAGCGGCTGGCCGGCGACGGCCGGAAGAACCGTTCTCATCGGATGTGCCTCCTCGTTGCCGGGCCGGGCGGGCACCGGTCACGTCCGGTCGGCCGCGGTGCGTCATACAGTCGACGGAACCCGGCGGAGAAAGGTGACCGATGGACGCGCAGGACCGGTTGGCGGAACGGTTCGAGACGCACCGGAGTCGGCTGCGGGCGGTCGCCCACCGGATGCTGGGCTCCCTCGGCGAGGCGGACGACGCGGTCCAGGAGACCTGGCTGCGGCTCGGCCGCGCCGACGCCGGGGACATCGAGAACCTGCCGGCCTGGCTGCACACCGTCGTCTCCCGGGTGTGCCTGGACATGCTGCGGTCCCGTACGGCACGACGCGAGGAACCGGTGGGGCAGCGGTGGCCCGAGGGCATCGGGGACGGCCGCGGTGCCGGTGAGGGGGACGGTCCCGAGGAGGAAGCGGTCCTGGTCGACGCGGTCGGCCGCGCGCTGCTCGTGGTACTCGACACCCTCGCCCCGGCCGAGCGGGTCGCGTTCGTCCTCCACGACACCCTCGCCGTCCCGTTCGACCGGATCGCGCCCATCGTGGAGCGCACCCCGGCGACGACGAAGAAGATCGCCAGCCGCGCGCGCCGCAAGGTGCGGGGCACCGCCGCGCTTCCGGCCACCGACCTCGCGCGTCAGCGGCGGATCGTCGCCGCCTTCCTCGCCGCCGCCCGGGCCGGCGACATCGACGCACTCCTCGCGGTGCTGGCCCCGGACGCCGTCCGCCACGCCGACCCCGCCGCGCTGCCGCCGGGCGCCGGGACCACGGCCGTCGGCGCGCGGACCGTGGCGGAGCGGACGGCAGTTTTCGGACGCCGTGCCCGCTACGCCGAACCGGCGCTGGTCAACGGGACCGTCGGCGCGGTCGTGGCCCCCCGGGGGCGGCTGCGCATCGTCCTGGCCTTCACCTTCGGGGACGGAAGGATCACCGGCTACGAGGCGATCGCCGACCCCGCCCGCCTGCGACGCCTGCGGCTGGCCGTCCTCGACGCGTAGCAGCCGCCCCTCACCCCACCGCCGCGTACGGCGTCTCGGAGATCCGGCTGCTGCCGAGCTGGGCGCCGAGGCCGAAGTAGTGGCGGAAGTTGTAAATGAGCGGGCTCCAGGACGTCGGGTCGATGTGCTGGGTGCCGGGGACGACGAGACGCGGATCGGCGTGCACGCGCAGCACATGGGCCTCGACGATCAGGAACTCGCCCGTCGTGTCGCGCCGTACGGCCGCCGCGCGGGCCTCCAACTGGAGCGGGCACTCGGCCACCCGTGGCGGGCCGACCAGCTCCGACGGCTCGGGGGTCAGGCCGACGGCGTCGAACTTCGCCGGTGCGTAGCGGGTGTCGCGGTGCGGAGCGGTGGGCGGGACGGCGCGTCCGGTGAGGTCGCCGAGGCGTTCGACCTGGGGCCAGAGGTCCGGCGCCGGAAGGTTGACGACGAGGTCGGGGCGGTCGGCGAGATTGCGGCCGGTCCTGCTGTCCGGGCCGAGGCCGAGGACGATCGTCCGGTCCAGGGCCCAGGCGGAGGAGAACGGTGCGAGGTTGGCGCTGCCGTCCGGGTTCTCGCTGGTCAGCAGCACCACCGGGGTGCCGAAGTACAGGATGCTCGGGGTGATGGTCGTGGTGGGCATGGCCGCCACGGTAGGGAGGCGGGGGTTCGGCGGACGCCGAAGTGTGGGGGTGGGGCGGGGCCGGGGCGGGCGGTATCGGGTGGTGCGGCGGGCCTCCCGCATCGGATTCCGGGGTTCCGGGATTCCGTACGGAAAGTACTTGTCAAAGTGGAAAGTGTGCGTCACTATGAGTGAGGTGCGTGACGCAGCGTCATGACCGATGTGGGAAAAGACTGTCGGAGAAGGGGGAGTGGCATGTCCGACTGGACCTTGCAGGGGGCGGCGGACGCGGACGCCGCGTTGGAGCAGGCGCGGGCGGTGGACGCGCGGATGCGCCGGAGATCCGCGTGGGGTGCGCGCTACTGGATGGCCTTCGGTGGTGCGGCCTTCGCCATGGTGCTGCTCATCGGGCTGATGGGCTCCCCGTACGGGGTGATCCTCGGGGTGACGCTCTGGGGCGTGGCCGTGGCCGGGACCTCGGTCTACGCGGTTCGGCAGCCCGTGGTCCGGCGGGGGTTCGGGCGCCGGCAGGGCTGGATGATCGCGGTGTGGGGCCTGCTCTACAGCGCCGTGCTGATTCCGGGACTGGTGTGGTTCCGAGGGGAGCCGGCCTGGTGGGTGCCCGGAGCGGCGGCGGTGGCGGTGCCGGCGGTGGTCGCGTCGATCGTGGAGATACGGGTGAACGGAGGTGGGCGTGCCGGTGAGTGACGGGCCGTCGGTCCGGGGGGAGTCGTCCGTGGAGGCGCCCACGGGTGCCGCACAGAAGGCGAGGCCCCGCGGATCGCATCCGCGGCACGGGCTCGACGAGGTGATGCACGCGCCGGTGCGGTTCTCCGTCGTGGCCGCGCTGGCGGCCGCGGACAAGGCCGAGTTCGCCTTCGTGCGGGACACCGTCGAGGTCAGTGACTCCGTGCTGTCGCGGCAGGTCGCGACGTTGGAGAAGGCCGGGTACGTCGCCGTGACCAAGGGCTATGTGGGCAAGCGCCCGCGTACCTGGCTGTCGCTCACGGAACACGGCCGCACCGCCTTCGCGGCACACTGCGCGGCGCTGCGGGCCATCGCCGCGGGGGAGTGAGGGCGCGAGCCGGTCGGGGCCCGGGGCGGGCGGTCGGCCTCACAGTCCCTGGGCGGCCAGCCAGTCCGGGTCCGGGTCGATGGTCTGGAGGACCTCGATCAGGATGCCCTCGGGGCTCCAGACGTTGAAGCGGCGCTGTCCCCAGGGCTCGTCGCGTACGGGGACGGCGATCTCCACGCCCTTCTCGCGCAGGGCGGCCTCTTCCGCCGTGGCGTCCTCGACGAGGAAGCCGAGGCAGAGGCCGGAGGTGTCCTGTGTCCGGAAGTCGGACGGCATCGCGGGGTGGCCGCGCAGGACGAGGTCGAGGACGTAGGCGGGGTGTGCCTCGTGGTGCAGGCTCACATACCAGTCCAGTTCGCAGATCGGGTGGAAGCCGAAGTGTTCGGTGTAGAAGCGGGTGCCGGCGGCGAGGTCGTCGGTGAGGACGGCGATGCCGAGTTTCTGGAAGTGCATACGGGGTCCGTTCTTCCTGGTGGGAGGAGCCCGAGCGGGCGACCACTCCAGTTATAGTACTTGGACTGTAGTGGTTGCCAGTGTTTATTCGCCTCGGTCGGTCCGGCGGGCCGCCGCGGCACGTGTCCGGAGTCGCGGTACCGCGGTGATGGCGCGGAACGGGAAGGTGGTGCGGGAGAGATGGCGCGGAATCCGGAGCGGCGTACGGCGCTGGTCGACGCGGCTGTCGAGGTGTTGGCGCGGGACGGCGCGCGGGGGCTGACCTTCCGCGCGGTCGACGCGGAGGCGGGCGTGCCCAACGGGACGGCGTCCAACTACTTCCGCAACCGGGACGAACTGCTGGGGCAGGTCACCGCGCGCATCCACCACCGCATCGCGCCCGACCCGGACGAGGTCGCCGAGGTGATGAAGGCGGAGCCGACCCGTGACCTGGTGGCCGACCTGATGCGGTGGATCAACCGCCGGGTCGCCGCCGAACGCGCCGGCTATCTGGCGATGCTGGAGCTGCGCCTGGAGGCGACCCGGCGGCCCGAACTGCGCGCCGAGCTGACCCGGACCATGCGCGAGACCCTCGACGAGGACATCCGCTTCCACGTGGACGGCGGACTGCCCGGCGACCGTACCGCGGTGGTGTTGATGTACCTCGCGATGACGGGGTTGATGCTGGAGCAACTGACGCTGCCCGGAGTGGTTCCGGAGGAGGAGACGGATGGGCTGATCGCGGCACTTGTGGAGCGCGTGGTGGGGGAGGGGGCCGGGTAGTTCGGCGCGGTCGCCGTGCGTGGTCCGCCGGCCCCGTCGCGCACGCCCCTCGCGGTCTGCCGCCGAGTCCTACGCCGCGTACGGGCGCTACGCCGCGTACGGGCGCTCGGCGCGGGCGGCGCGCAGGGCGTGGGCCCACCAGGTCAGTTGGGTGAGCAGGGCGTCGGCGGCGCGGGACGGCGGGGTCGGGTCGTGCGGGTGACCGTTCTCGTCGAAGAGGGACCAGGGGGACGCGAAGCTGACCGTCTCGCGGACAGTGGTGGCGTGCAACTCCGCGAAGACCAGCCGCAGTTGTTCGACGGCCCGCAGGCCGCCCGAGATCCCGCCGTACGAGACGAAGCCGACCGGCTTGGCGTGCCACTGGGGTCCCAGGAGGTCGACGGCGTGCTTGAGGGGTGCGGGGAAGGAGTGGTTGTACTCCGGGGTGATCACGACGAACGCGTCCGCCGTGTCCACGCGCCGCGCGTAGGCGGCGAACTCCTCGGTTCCGGGGCGGAGTTCATAGGGGTGGATGTCGTCCAGGTCGATGACGTCGAGGGTGAGGTCCGGGCGGGTGGCGGCCTGGCGGGTGAACCAGTTCCTGATGACCGGGGCGAACCGGCCCTCCCGGGTACTGCCGACGATCACGGCGAGGGTGTAGTGGGGTTCGGAGGCGCGTGTGGACATGGGGAGCCCTTCGGGGAATGGGCGGCGGGGTGCCGTCGGAGCCCGAAGGTAGAACCTCAATCAATATTGAGGTCAAGTGTGGCGTGTCCTCACCCCGCATTCGTTCGGTGCCGCGCCGGGGCCGGTCCGGCACTCACCTGGTGCCCGCTGCCGGACCGGCCCTCTCGTCAGCCGTCCGCCCGCATCCTCAGGCCGCGCCGAACAGTTTGAGGAGGTCGGTCTTCTGGAACATGCGGGCGGTTTCGATGGCCGAGGGGCTGCCGGCCGCGGGGTCGGCGCCGTGGGCGACGAGGATTCTGATGACCTCGTCCTCACCCTTGAACACCGCGCCGGCCAGGGGAGTCTGGCCGCGGTCGTTGGGGCGGTCGGGGGAGGCGCCGCGGCGCAGCAGGGCCTCCACGGTGGTGGGGTGGCCGTGGTAGGCGGCCAGCATCACCAAGGAGTCGCCCTTCTCGTTCGTGAGGTTGGCGGGGACACCCGCGTCCACATAGGCGGCGATGGTGTTGGTGTCGCCGTGCCGTGCCAGATCGAACACCTTGGCCGCGAGTTGCAGCACCTCGGGGTCGTGGGCGTGCTCGGTCGACTCGGGGCCCTGGGGCCCGGTACTCGCGTTGCTCATGGTCGCCGGCCTCCTGCGCGCGGGGGTGAGGGTGCGGTGCACCGTTCCTGTGGCCACTTTATGCAGGCCAGGGGCGGGACGGCAGTGTCTGCGCCGGGACGGGGAGTCGTGGTCCGGGGACGGGGAGTCTGCGCGGGACGGGAGGCGCCGTCCGCTCCGGCGGGACGGGACACCGCCGGGCGAGGCCCCCGGCGGGCGGGGGCCCGTACCCGCGGCGCCACCAACACCCCGC
>NZ_JCANQV010000055.1:0-25636 GCF_059553635.1 Candidatus Streptomyces philanthi | reverse complement strand
GAGTCCCGGTTCGGACCGGCCGCCGAACTGCCCGGCAGGCTCTATCCGCGGACCGACCGGGCCGCCGTCCTCGCCTCGTTCGCGCCCGATGTGGCGCGCTGCGCCGCCGCTGCCGACCCGGTCGCCGAGGGCATCCTCCGCGACGCCGCACGGCACATCGCCGAGGCCGCGGCCGCGGTCTGCCCGGCGGACGGGGACCGTACGGTGGCCCTCACCGGAGGGCTGTTCCGCATGGGTGAGCCGCTGCTCGCGCCGCTGCGCGCGGCGCTGGCGGAGAGGCTGCCGGACGTGCGTCCCGAGGAGCCCGGGGGCAGCCCTCTCGACGGGGCGCTGGCCGTCGCCGCCGCCCTCGCCCACGACCGTCTCACGCTACCCGTCGACGGCACGTTGTTGCAGATCACACGCCCTGCGGACGGAATGCGCCCCGGTGACGCGCGGGATAAATCGGGACGGATACCGCCTGACGGAACCCTCGCAAGGCGCCGGGGCACCCCAAGGCGTTAGCATGCGGCGCCATGAGTTCCCCCACTGGGCCCGCACCTGGCTCGCCCCTTTCCGACGACCCGTCCACGAGCCCCGGAGCCGTACCCGGCCTGCCCGTACGTATGCCGCGCCCGCGGCAGTCCGGCCGCCACCGCAAGCCGGAACCCCTTCTCGCACCCGAGGGCGCACCCGCCCTGGTTCTGGCCGTGCCCGGTACCCCCACCGCCGCGATCCGCGCCCTGGCGGAAGAGGTCACCTTCATCGCCCGGTCCGAACTGCCCGGCCTCGACGCCCGGATCGGGTACCTCGACGGCGGTGACGCGGACTTCCCGTCCCTGGAGGCGGTGCTGGCGCACGCCGCGGCCGAGCACAAGGCCCGCGTGGGCGCCGACGGCCGGCCCACCCACCCCGGCCCCGCCGCGGTGGTCGTCCCGCTGCTGGCCGGCCCGGACAACGGGCTGCTGCGCCGGATACGCCAGGCCATGATGAACAGTGGTTCCGGCGCCGAACTGACCGATGTCCTCGGCCCGCACCCGCTGCTCGCCGAGGCGCTGCACGTGCGGCTGTCCGAGGCCGGTCTGGCCCGCGCCGACCGGGCCCGGCTGTTCACGGTGACGACCGCGGCGGACGGCATCGTCCTGGCCACCGTCGGCGGCGAGGAAGCCGTGCAGGCGGCCGGGATCACCGGCATGCTGCTCTCCGCCCGGCTGGCGGTGCCGGTGCTGGCGGCCGCGCTGGACGAGGACGGCGCGATCTCCCGTACGGCCGAGCAGCTGCGCGCCTCCGGTTCCCAGCAGCTCGCGCTGGCGCCGTATCTGATCGGCCCGGAGATCGCCGACGGGCTGCTCGCCGCGGCCGCCGCCGAGGCGGGCTGCGCCGCGGCGGAGGCGCTGGGCGCGTACGGTGCGGTGGGCCGCCTGGTGCTGTCGAACTACGCGGCGGCCGTGGGCATCGACCTCCGGCGGGCGGGACAGGGCGTACCGGTCCGGTAGCGACGTCCGGACCCGGGCCCCGAGGGCCGTCCCGCACCGCGCGGGGCGGCCCTCCGCCATGAGACACCAGCACGCCGGACGGGTCAGACGAAGACCACGCAGGACGCGGCGGGCGCGGCGACGGAGCCGCCCCGTGCGGGGATGCCCGTCCTCGGGTCGACGGTGAACCAGGTGATGTCCCCGGAGCGCTCGTTGGCGGCGTAGAGGTGCCGGCCGTCGGGGTGGAGCGCCAGGTCGCGGGGCCAGTGGCCGCCGCAGGGCACGGTGGTGACGAGCGTCGCGGCGTCACCCGACGGGGTGAGTGCGAGGACGGCGATGCTGTCGTGTCCCCGGTTGGCGGCCCACAGGAACCGGCCGTCCGGGGAGACGACCAGCGCGGACGGCCAGCTCTCCCCCGTGGCGTCGTCGGGAAGCAGCCGGGTCTCCCCCAGCGGCGTCAGCGTGCCCCCGGTGGTGTCCCAGCGGCAGACGGTCACCGCCGGGTCGAGTTCGCCCACGACATAGACGTGCCGGCCCTCGGGGTGGAAGGCGAGATGGCGCGGGCCGCTGCCCGGCCGCAGCCGCACCTCGTCGCGCACCTCCACCGTGCCGTGCTCCGGGTCGAGCGCGCAGACGCGGACGGAGTCCGTACCGAGGTCGACGCTGAGCAGCCAGCGCCCGCCGGGGTCGGTGCGTACGGCGTGCGCGTGCGGGCCCTGCTGGCGGTCGGCGTGCGGGCCGCTGCCGTGGTGGCGCAGGACGGTGGCGGGCCCGGCGAGCGTCCCGTCGGGGCGTACGGGGACGGTGCTGACACTGCCGGAGCTGTAGTTGGCGGTGACGAGATGACCGTCGGCCAGGGTGAGATGGGTGGGGTCCGCGCCGTCCACGGGGACGGGCGGGGCAAGGAGCGCGGGCGTCGCGGTGCTCAGGTCGAAGGCGGCGACCGCGCCGTCGGAGGTCTCGCTGACCGCGTAGAGGTGGCGCCCGCCGGGCCCGGGGACGAGGTAGGACGGGTTGGGGAGGACGTCGGTCGAGTACAGCGGGGAAAGGGCCCCGGTCGCCGGGTCGACGGCGGCGGTGGTGAGGCCGGGCCCGCCGTCCGTGGTGAAGGATCCGATGCAGGCCCGCCGGCCGCGCTCCGTGCTCACGTGGTTCCGCCCTTCGTCCGCTGTCCGCCCGCCGGTTGGCGGTGCCCCGCCGTGCCGTACGGGCGGGGCCCCGACGCTAACAGCAGGTACGCCGCCGGGGGGCGGAACGGGTCGCGCGTCCCGGGGCCGGCCGTCGCACACCGCCCCCGTGCCTGACGGGGAAGCGGCCGCCGGAAGCGCGTGGCCCCCGGGGCCGTCACCACCCCGGGGGCCACAGCGGGAACGGGCGCCCCGCAGGGGGCGCTCCGCCCGTCTACCAGGTCACCATGAGCCGCAGCGGGCTGCGGGACGAGGCGCCCAGGCGCCAGACGACGGCGTCCATCGGCTCCGCCAGCCGGAGGTCCGGGAAGCGGACGGCCAGCCGGTGCAGGGCCAGTTGCATCTCCAGCCGGGCCAGCCAGGCACCCAGGCAGTAGTGCGGCCCGGCGCCGAACGACAGATTGGCGCCCTCCAGCGGCGCGAACAGGTCGTCGAACGGCCGCGGGGGGAAGATGTCGGGGTCGCGGTTGGCGGCACCGCAGTCGGCGAGGACCACCGAGTCGGCCGGGATGGTCACCCCGCCGACCTCGACGTCCTCCGTCGTGTACCGCGGGCTTCCGCGGTCGTCCCCCAGCGGAATGAGATGCATCAGGCGTTCCGCCGCCGCGCCCGCCGTCTCCTCGTCCTCCGCCAGCCGCGGCCAGCACTCGCGCCGCTCGCCGAGCAGATAGAGCAGGATGTTGCTGAGCATCGTCATCGTGCTGTCGTGACCGCCCACGATCAGACCGCACACCAGGCCGATCAGCTGCTTCTCGGGGATGCCGCCCTCCTCGTCGGCGGCCCTGACCAGACTGCTGATCAGGTCGTCCCCCGGCGTACGGCGCCGCTCGGCCAGCAGCCCGGCGCCGTACGAGGCGAACTCGTCGAGCACGGTCCGCAGGTCCTGCTCCGGGTGCGAGCCGTCCGAGTAGGCGTGCTCGCTCCAGCGCTGGAGCTGCTTCCGTACCGAGGGGTCCAGCCCCATCAAGCGGCTGATGACCGAGACCGGCAGCGAAAGGGTGAACCCGGCCACCGCGTCCGCCGGCGAGGGCCCCCCGGCCAGCGCGTCCAGGCGTTCCTCCACGATCGCGGCGATCCAGGGGCGCCAGCGGGCGACCGCCCTGGGGGTGAACGCGCGGCTCACGGTCCGGCGCAGTCTCAGATGGTCGGAGCCGTCCTGGTTGAAGATCACGTCCGGATCGCCCACCAGCCCCGGCAGGTCCGTCAGGAGCGGCGCGTCGGGGTCGTACAGCCGTGACCGGCCGAAACGGGCGTCGGTGAGGACGAACCGCACCTCGGGGTGCCGGGTCACCAGCCAGGCCGGGGTCCCGTCGGGCAGCGCGACCGGCCGGGGCGGGCCCACCTCGGCGAACGTCAGACGGTGCATCGGGACCGGTGCGAAGTGCGGATCGGTGCTGGGGTACTGCGGGGTGGACACGGTGCTGACTCCTACCGGTACTGCGGACGAAGGGGTGGGGCGGCGGTCAGAGCTTGACCAGGACCTTGCCCCGCTTGGCCGCCCGGTCGTGGAAGAGCGACGCGTAGGCGGCCGGGATGGCGTCGAACCCGTGGTGGAGGGTGTGGTCGAGGACCACCTCGCCCCGGCGGACCAGGCCGCCCAACTCCGTGTGCAGCGCCTCCCAGTTCTCGTCGGTGAACCATTCGAGGGAGAAGATGCCGCGCACGGTCGTCCTGGGGAACATGATGTACGGCAGCAGCCGCGGCCCCTCGCTCTGCCGGCCCACCTGGCTCGACCACTGCCAGCACACGGCCACCTGGCTGCCGACGTTGAGCAGGGAGAACACCGCGTCGGTGAGGGTGCCGCCGATGTTGTCGAAGTAGCGGTCGATGCCGTGGGGCGCCGCTTCGGTGAGGGCCTCGCGTACGGCGTCGGTGTCGTCGCCGTGCCGGTAGTGGACGACCGCGTCGAATCCCAGCCCGGTCAGCTGCTCCGCCTTCTCCGGTGTGGAGGTGGTGCCGACGACCCGTACGCCCTCGCGCTTGGCGAGCTGGCCGACGAGGGTGCCGACGGGGCCGGTGGCGCCGCTGATCACCAGGGTGTCGCCGGGATTGAGGGTCATGAACTTGGTGAGCGTTCCCCAGGCCGTCATACCGGGCCCGCCCATGGCGCCCAGCGCCGTCGCGAGCGGCAGCGCGTCGTCGTACCACCGCGGGTCGAGCCGGCGGTAGGCGGGGAAGACCATCGGGAAGGTGCCGGTCTGCCACAGTGCCGGGGCGCCGGTGCCGATGACGTGGGAGCGCCAGCCGCCGAATCCCTGCACCAGGTCGCCCACCCGGTGGGCCGCGCGGGGCCCGGCCTCCACGACCTCCATGATGCTGTCGGCCCCCATGTGGTCGCCGAGCGGGGTGTCCAGTGCGATGCCGTGGAGGTAGGGGTCGACGGACACGTACAGGGTCTTCAGCAGCATCTCGTCGGGCGCGAGGTCGACGGTGACGTCCTCGACGGCCTTCTCGTAGATCCGTTCCACCTCGGGCGTGCCCTCGACGTGCTCGCGGACCAGCCACTTCTCGATCTTCATTACGCGTCCCTTTCCACGGTGACGTCCTGCGGGTGAGCTGCGGTGGGCACGTCCGTGCCCACCGGGATGACGACATGGGTCGGCGGTGGCGCGGACTCGTCGACGGACGCGGTGAACTCCCTGCCGTCGTCGCGGCAGACGAACTGCATGACGTGCCGTCCCGCGGCCGCGGCCCGGATCAGGCCGCCCGTCGTGGCCCAGACCCCGGACTGGTAGAAGTTCTCCAGCCCCGGAAGCCCCGGGCCGTACTTCTTGACCAGTTCCTCCAGCGTCTCGCCGCTCTCGACGAACGGCTGCCAGCCGAGCACCGTGCCGTCGTAGTTGCCGGTGTAGCGGACCTGGGTGAGCGGGCTGGACACATCGCGGACGACGATCGCGTCCTCGATGCCGGGGTAGCGCTGCTCCAGGAACCCCACCAGCGCGTTGCGGGCCCGCCGTTTGGCGGCGTAGTAGCCGCGCCCGTGCCGTACCGGCAGGGTGTGCAGCTCCTGGCCGCCGCGCTTGCGGGTGGCCTGCTCGGGCCCCTCGTCGAGGGCGCGCCAGGGGGCGATGTCGCAGAAGTAGGTGGCGTAGACGACGGTGGTGTCGCGGGGCGAGAGTTCGGGGTAATGCCTGCTGCGGAACTGCACATTGATGCTCGGGTGGCGGATGCCGGTGAGTTCGGCGGCCAGGGAGTCGTCGATCAGGTACGTCGTGCAGGGGTCGCCCTCCGGGAAGGGGCGGTCGAGGCCGAGGAAGAGGGTGAAGTAGCCGGGGAACACCATGCCCGGTTGGTAGATGGTCTCGGTGTACAGCCGGCGGTACTCCTCGTTGAGGTAGCGGCCCTTGAGGAGTTTCGTCATCGTGGTGTGGCCGTCGCAGGCCGAGACGATGATGTCGGCACGGTGCACCTGGCCGTTGCTGAGCCGTACGCCGACCGCGCGGTCGTTCTCGACCAGCACCTCCTCGACCTTGGCGTTGTAGGTCACCTCGCCGCCGAGCTTGCGGTAGCGCCGTTCGATCGACTCGGCGAGCCCGAGCGAGCCGCCCTCGGGGACGCCGGCGGAGAGGTTGGCGTGGGCGGAGAGCTGGAAGTGGAACGGCAGTACGGGGAACGCGGGGTGCTTCTCGTACAGGATGAAGTTGAACGCCTCCCGCAGCAGCGGGTCATGGAACTTCGCCGAGTACTCCGTCATCAGGGTGGTGATGGACTTGCGGACGACGTTGAAGTACGGGAGGAACGAGGCCAGCATCCGCCAGCGTTCGAACGTCCCCATCAGGCCGACCGGTTTGAGGAACGGGTAGACGGCGAGGCATTTGCGGAAGGCGCGCAGCTGGTTGCAGAAACCGCGGATGCGGCGGGCGTCGGCGGGCGACAGCTCCGTCAGATGCGCCTCCAGTCGGTCCGGGTCGGAGTAGAAGTGGACGGCCCGGCCGTCCTGCCCGCGGACGATGTTGAACACGTCGAAGTGGCGTACCTCCTTGCCCTGGAGGGCGCCGAGTTCCAGCCAGATCTGGTGCATCTCGTTGCCGGGGCCGCTGCCGAGCAGCCAGCTGACGCAGGGATCCAGGGTGAAGTCGCCGCGGTCCCAGGCGGTGCAGCAGCCGCCGGGCAGCTCGTGCATCTCCAGGATGTGGGTCCGGTAGCCGTTCATCTGCGCGTAGCAGCCGGTGGACAGGCCACCGAGACCGGCACCGATGATGATCATCGTCTCCCTGGCGCCCGCCGTGGGGACGTTCTCCTCGCCGCTCACGCGCCGGCCTCCTCGCGCCGTGACCGCCTGTCGAGCTGCGGCAGGTGCCCCAGCTTGCCGCGGTGCCAGGGCTCGCCGCCCGGGCTCTCCCAGGCCCGGAACTCCAGGCCCAGTTCCTCGCAGAGATACTGCGTGGCGAATCGGCCGGTGGACGCGGCACGGATCAGTCCGCCCATGCCGACCCACTGGCCCGCCATGGAGAAGCCGCTCAGCCCCGGCAGCCTCATCCGGTCCTTGCCGACGAGCTTCGCCGACACGTCGTCGGCGTCGGAGAACGCCTTCCACGCCAGGATCGACCCCTCGTGGTTCCCGGTGTACCGCGTGGTCGTCACCGGGGAGGCCACGTCGACCAGTTCGATGCGCTCGCCCACGCCCGGCCAGCGGCGGTCGAGGAACGACCGGACGAAGGCGGCGACCTGCCTCTTGCGTGCCCGGTACTCCTTGCGGTCGCTGGTGCGCAGCGCCTTCCAGTGGTCGAAGTCGCTGAAGTAGGTGCAGTGCAGCACCGACCTGCCCGGCGGGGCGAAGCCGTCGGCGTAGCGCGAGCGCACCTGGACGACCAGGCTTTTCTGGAGTGCGCCGGGCAGTTGGGCGGCGTCCTCGTCGGTCAGGAGGTAGGTGGTGCTGTGGGCTTCGTCGGGGCCGAGGTCGCCGCGGATGCCGACGAAGGCGGAGACGACGGCGGGGAACAGGGTGCCCGGTCGCTGGAGCAGGTCCTCGTAGAGCTTGTCGATCCGCGGGCCGGTGTAGCGGCCGTCCAGGAGTCCGTACACCGTGGTGTGGCCGTCGCAGGCGGAGACGATGTGGTCGGCGTAGTACCGCTTGCCGTTGCGCAGCTCGATGCCGACGGCCCGGTCGTTCTCGACCAGGACCTTCTCGACGCGGGCGCGGTAGGTGATCTCTCCGCCCAGCCCGGTGTACCGCTCCTCGATCGACCGGGCCAGGCCGAGGGAACCCCCTTGGGGGAATCCCGCGTTGTGGTGGTAGGCGCTGGCCATGTTGAAGAGGAACGGGAGCACCGGGAAGCTCTCCGGGTCCTGGAAGAAGATGTTGCGGAAGGCCCGGCGCAGCAGCGGGTCCTGGAAGGTGTCGGCGTAGGCGTGCATCGGTGTCGCGGCGGTGCGCCAGAAGAGGCGGAACGCCGGCAGCACGGTCCGCAGCAGCGCCGCGCGTTCGCGTACGGTCCGCAGTCCGGGGGCGGTCAGGAAGGGGTAGAGCTCGATGGCGGTGAACCGCCGCAGGTCGCGGCAGAAGCGGCGGATCTGCCGTGCGTCGGCCGGGGAGATCTCCGTCAGGTGCCGTTGCAGACGGTCGGGGTCGTTGTAGAACGTCACCGAGCGTCCGGTCTCGTCGACGACCTTGTTGAACATGTCGAAGTTGGTGATCGTCTTGCCGTCGAGGGCGCCCAGTTCGCGCCACACCTGGTGGGCCTCGTTCCCCTCGGCCGTGCCGATCAGCCACTCGATGCAGTAGTCGAAGATGTAGCCGTCGCGCGACCAGGCCGTGCAGCAGCCACCGGGCAGGACGTGTTTCTCGAAGATCCGCGTCCGCATGCCGCTCATCTGCGCGTAGCAGCCGGTGGACATGCCGCCCACGCCCGCGCCGATGACGATGACGCGGGGGTGGCCGTCGCGTGTGCGCCCGGGAGTGCTCCAGTCGGGCTCCTCGTCAACCGGCATGGGGCTGGTCTCCTGTCAGAATGCCGCGTACCAGGTCGGCGTTGCGGGGAAGGTGATCGGGGTCGAGGAGTTCGGCGTGCGTCCCGGAGCCGCGCAGGACCGTGGTGACGGCGGTGGAGCCGCCGTGCCAGGTACCGCGCTCGCCGGGGGCGTAGAGCGCCGCCTTCTCCTCGTCCGCGATGACGGTGACCGCCGCCGTGACCTCCCCGAGGTTGGGGGTACGGCCGCAGAAGGCGAGGTACTCGGCGGCGTACCGGAGGGTCTCCTCGGCGACGATCCGCGACCCGGTGTGCTTGTGGAGGTGGTCGCCCAGCTCGGACTCGAAGACCGCGAGGTGCTCGGGGCCCGGGACGTAGGGCTCCATGATGCGGTACGAGTCCAGGATGATCACGTGGTCGACCTCGCGGCCGCGGTGTTCGAGTTCCTTGGCCACCTCGAAGGCGAGGTTGCCGCCGAGGGAGTAGCCGAGCAGGGCGCACCGGCCCTCGGGCTGGACGGACTCCACGAGATCGGCGTAGCGCGCGACCTTGTCGTCGCCGGGCAGGTAGTTGAAGGCGATGAACCAGTACTGCGGGAGCTGTGCCGCGAATCCCCGGTAGACGAGCCCGTGGCCGCCGGCCGGCGGGAAGCAGAAGACCGTCCGTCCCCGCGCGGTGTTGAAGTCCAGGTAGGGCAGGTCCTCGGAGACCAGGCTGGTGACGAGGTCCTCCACGGTCCTGGCCATCCCGTGCAGGGTGGTGACCTGGTAGAGGCGGCTGACGGGGATGGTGACGCCGAACTCCTTCTGGAGGTGGTGGATCAGTTCGATCAGCTTGATCGAGCTGCCGCCGATCTCGAAGAAGTCGTGTTCGAGTCCGACCTGTTCCAGCCCGAGCAGTGCCGTCCAGTGCCGGGCCATGCTCACCTCGTAGAGGGTCTCCGGCGCCTCGTGGACGGTGGGGCCCTCGTCGAAGCGGGGGGCGGGCAGGGCGGCGACGTCGACCTTGCCGTTCGGGGTCAGGGGCAGTTCGGGCAGCTCCACGAAGCAGGAGGGGATCATGTGGGTCGGCAGGAACCCGGCGAGGTGGCGGCGCAGGGCGCGCCGGTCGAGTGTCTCGCCGTCCGCGGGGACGCAGTGGGCGCAGAGCACCGGTTCCCCCTTGGCGTCGGGGAGGACGGTGACGACGGCCCGGGCCAGCGGGGGCCACTGCGCCAGGTGCGACTCGATCTCGCCGATCTCGATGCGGTGTCCGCGCAGCTTGACCTGGCTGTCGCTCCGGCCGAGCAGGTGCACCTGCCCCTGGGCGTCCCAGCGGGCGAGGTCGCCGGTGCGGTAGAGGCGTACGGGTGCGGCGCCGGGTTCCCGGCTCAGTGTCCGGGTGACGAAGCGTTGTGCCGTGCCGTCCGGGTCGCCGGCGTAGCCGAGGGCGACGCCGTCGCCGCCGATCCACAGTTCGCCGGGGACGCCGGACGGGACCGGTTCGCCGTGCTCGTCGAGGACGTGCAGGGTGCTGTTGGGCAGGGGGCGGCCGATGGGCACCATCCGGCCGGGCTCCAGGTCGTCGACCGGCCCCTCGAAGTAGGAGCTGTCGATGGTGGCCTCGGTGAGTCCGTAGGAGTTGACCAGACGGGTGTCGGGGCCGCACAGGGCGCGCAGGCGCTGGTACTCCTCGACCTTCCAGGCGTCGGAGCCGACCACCAGGAGGTTCAGGAAGTCCAGGCGCAGTCCTTCGCGGGTGCAGTGGTCCATCAGGCCGCGGACGACGGCCGGGACGAACTCGCCGCAGTCGACGCCCTCCTCCCGCATCGTCCGGTACAGGCGCGCGGTGTCGAAGAGGAGGTCGCGGTCGGCGAGGACGAGGTTGCCGCCGGAGCACAGCGCCCGCACCAGGTCGCCGGTGAAGACGTCGAACGAGGGGCCCGCCATCTGGAGGTGTACCCGTACGTCGTCGTCCAGGCGGTACTCCTGGTGCCATGCGTGGTAGGCGGACGCGAGGTTGCGGTGGCTGACCTGTACGGCCTTGGGGCGTCCCGTGGAGCCGGAGGTGTGGATGACGTAGGCGGGCGCGTCCATGGCGACGGGGGTTTCCGGGCCGTGTCCGTCGGCTCCGGGGCCGTCGGTGCCCGGGGCCGTGGCGCCGAGGTCGTCCGGTGTCAGGGTGGTGAGGCCCAGGCCGTCCGCCCATTCCCGGCGGGCGCCGTCGCCGACGACGATGACGCGGGCGTCCGCGGTGCGGACCATGTGGGCGAGGCGGTCGGCCGGCTGGTCGGGCTGGAGCGGCAGGTAGGCCCCGCCTGCCCTGAGGACCGCCAGCAGGGTGACGATCAGTTCGGGTGACTTGTCGAGGCAGACGGCGACGACCGTGCCGGTGTGCACGCCCAGGGCGCGCAGCCGGTGTGCGGCACGTGCCGAGCGGCGTCCGAGGTCGCCGTAGGTGAGCCGCCGGGTCGCGCCGCGGTAGGAGGGGGCCGAGACGGCGATGGCGTCGGGGCGCTCGGCGGCGATGTCGCCGATCAGGTGGTGGACGGGCCGGTCGGTGGCGGTGCCGCCCGGGGCGAGGGCCGCGCGGCGGGCGCCGCTCCATTCGGCGACCAGCCGTTCGCGTTCCTCGGAGCCGAGCATCTCCAGCCGGGTGGTGGGGTGTTCGCCCGGTGCCCGGGTCATGCTGTCGAGCAGGTTGACGTAGTGGGAGGCCATCCGCCGCATGGTGGAAGGGAGGAAGAGGTCGGTGTTGTACTTGAACACGCAGTGGAAGCGGTGTTCCGCCTCGTCCTCGTAGGCCGACAGGGTGATGTCGAACTGTCCCTCCTCCTCGGGAAGTTCGATGTACTCCAGCCGGTAGCCGTACTTCTCGGTGGCGACCTTGTGGGTGAGGAGGATGAACATCGCCTGGAAGACGGCGGAGCGGCTGGGGTCGTGCTGGAGGCCCAGTTCCTCGACCATCAGCACGAACGGGTACTCCTGGTTGTCCAGGCCGTTCAGCACGATCCGGCGGACCTTCTCCAGCAGCTCGGCGACGGACGGGGAACCGGAGAGGTCCGCGTGCAGCGGCAGCGGGTTGACGAAGTAGCCGTAGACGGAGGAGAACTCCTGCTGGGTGCGGCCGGTCACCGGGCTGCCGACGATGATCTGGTCCTGGCCCGAGTAGCGGTGCAGCAGGACGTAGTAGGCGCTCAGCAGCACCATGAACGGGGTGACGTGGTGGGCGCGGGCCAGCGCGTGGACGCGGGCGCTGAGTCCGGTGTCGAGGACGAAGAACTCCGAGGCGCCGTTGTGGGTCTGCACCGCCGGGCGGGGCTTGTCGGTGGGCAGGTCGAGGAGGGGGATCTCGGCGGGCAGGTGGCCGCGCCAGTAGTCGAGCATCCGCCCGGCCTCGGGTCCGGCCAGGAACTCGTTCTGCGCGTTGAGGAAGTCGAGGTAGCGGGCGGCCACCGGGGGCAGTGAGGGTTCCTGGCCCTGGCGCAGTCCCTCGTACACCGCCAGCAGTTCCTCGATGAAGGTGAACGTGGAGATCGCGTCGGAGATGATGTGGTGGACGGCCTTCATGATGACCCAGCGGTCCGGTCCGCGCTTGAACAGGCGGAAGCGGACGAGGGGGTCGTGTTCGAGATCGTAGGGCCTGCGGTAGACGTCCACGATCATCCGGTGGATGTCGTCCCACTCCCGGTCCTGCACGTCGTACAGGGCGAGGTCCGGGTTGGCCTTGGGCGCGACCCGCTGGACGGCGCGGCCGTCCTCCAGCAGGAAGTTGGTGCGCAGGGCGGGGTGGCGGGTGATCAGGTGCCGGACGGCCTCGAACATCAGGTCGGGGTCGAGTACGGTGCGGACCTCGACGGCGCCGCCGATGTTGTAGGCGTAGCCGTCGGGGTTGAGGTGCTTGAGGAACCAGAGTGCCTTCTGGTTCTGCGTGAGCGGGTACTGCCGCTCGTCGTCGTACACCTCCACCGCGGCGGCGGCCGTGCCGGCGGCGTCGTCCGCGACCAGGGCGGTCAGGCCGTCGTACAGCTGCGTGGCCAGTTCGCCGACGGGAGTGCCGCTGAGCAGGGCGACCACCGGCAGCGCGACCTTCAGCTCCGCGTGGACCCGGGCGCGCAGCTCCATCGCCAGCAGCGAGTCGAGGCCGAGGACGCCGAGGCCGGTCCGCGGGTCGATCTGCTCGGCCGTCGTGCGCAGTACGGACGCGATGAGTGTGGTGAACCGCTCGGTCACCAGCGCCTTGCGTCCGTCCTCGTCGGCGGCGCGGAAGGCGTCGAGGAAGGCGTCGCCCCCGTCGGTGGCGGGCGCCTCGGCGGCCGCGGCGGCCAGTTCGGTCACCAGGGGCGGCGGCGCGGCGTACCAGCCGAGGAAGACCTGCCAGTCGACGACCGTGGCGACGAGCAGCTGGGCCCGGTCCTGGCCGATGACGCGCTCCAGTACGGCCATGCCGGCCTCGGGCGAGAGGGAGCTCATGCCGCGCTGGCGGAGGTAGTGGTCGACCAGCCCCAGTTCCTCGATCATGCCGGTGGCCCAGGGGCCCCAGTCCAGGCTCAGCGCCGGGAGGCCGTGCGCACGGCGGTGGTGGGCCAGTGCGTCCAGGAAGGCGTTGCCCGCGGCGTAGTTGGTCTGCCCCGCGGTGGTCAGCAGGGAGGCGATCGAGGCGAACAGGACGAAGTGTTCGAGGGGTTCGTCGCGCAGGTGGGTGTGCAGGAGGTAGGCGCCGACGGTCTTGGGGCCGTGGACCGCGTCGAAGGTCGGCCGGTCCATGTCCGCCACCAGGGTGTCGCGGACCTGTCCCGCGAGGTGGAACACGCCCCGGATCGGCGGCGGGTCGCCACGGCGGTGGGCGTCGAGCCAGGAGGTGAAGGACTCCTCGTCGGTGAGGTCGACGGGAGCCAGGACGGTCTGCGCGCCGAGGGCCTCCAGTTCCTTGACGAAGGCGATGGCGCGGCCCTGCGGGGTGGCGGGGTCGGTGCCGCGCCATTCGGCGCGCGCGGGCAGCACGGAGCGGCTCATCAGGATCAGCCTGCGGGCCCCTCGCTTGACGAGGGTGCGGCACAGCAGCCTGCCGAGTGCCCCGAACGCGCCGGTGACCAGGTAGCTTCCGTCGGCGCGCAGACGCAGCGGCAGCGGCCGGGTGAGGTCCTCGGCGGAGCGGATGCGGCTGGTGAGGCGGCGGTCGCCGCGCAGGGCGATCTCCTCCTCGTCGTCGGTCAGCATCTCGCGCAGCAGCGCCTCGGCCTCCGCCCGCGCTCCCCTGCCGTCGGCGGGGTCCAGGTCGATGAGCTTGCCGGGGTGCCCGATCAGTTCCTGGTGGCGCAGTACGCGGCCGACGCCCCAGGCGGGTGCGCCCAGGGGTTCGACGGCCTCGCCGGGGACGACGGGCTGCGCGCCCCGGGTGACGATGTGGAGCCGGTCCCCGGCCTCCCGGGCGAGCAGTGCCTGGGCCAGGGCGACGAGGGAGTAGGTGCCGGCACTGTGGTGCCCGCCGAGCTGCTGCCGCCGGGTGTCCGCGAGGCGCGGCAGGTCGAGGTTCCACAGGTGGACGACGGGGCCGAGGGCGGTCGTGCCGTCCTGGCGCAGGTCGGTGAGGAGCCGTTCGAGGTCCGGGGCGGAGCCCGGTACGACGGTGAACTCGCGTTTCTCCGCGTCCCCGCGGTAGGTGTCGCCGGGGCGCACCAGGTGGCAGCGTCCGCCGCGGGCCTCGACGAGGGCGGCGAGTGCGTCGCCCACGCCCCCGTGGTCGGCGAGGACGAGCCAGTCCCGCGCGGCCTGTGTGACGTCCGGGTCCGGGGCGTCGAGGGGGCGGTCGGTCCAGACGGTCTCGGCGAGCCAGGAGTCGATCGTGCTTCGGGCGACGGCGGCCGCCGTCTTCTCCACGTCGGCGGCGCGGAAGCCGCGGATCCGGCCGGCGGCCGCGCCGTCCTCGGTGTACAGGGCGATGTCGCCGATCAGCGCGTCCCCGTCGCCGGGGGCGACGGTGGCGTGGGCCCACAGCGGCCGGTCGCCGATCGCGTCGAGGCTGACCTCGTCGAGGGAGAGCGGCAGCCGGACGCCGGTGGCCGGGGAGTCCTCGCGGTGCTCCAGGATCTGCGGTGTCAACAGGGACTGGAAGCAGGCGTCGAGCAGGACAGGGTGGACGTGGTGGTCGGCGGAGCCGTCGCCGAGCCCCTCGGGCGGGCGGATGCGGGCCAGGGCCTCGCCGTCGCCGATCCACGCCTCCTCGATGGCCTGGAACGCGGGGCCGTAGTGGTACCCGAGGGCGGCGAGCGCGGTGTAGCACTCGGCGCCGTCGAGGCGGTGCGTGGTGCGGGTCCGGACCGCCGCGGTGTCGAGTGCGGGTCCGGGGGCCAGCCGCTGTCCGGCCCGTACGACGCCGCTCGCGTGCACCGTCCGGTCGCCGCCGTCGGGCGGGGAGGCGATGGTGAAGGCGGCGTTCTCCAGGGAGAGGGACAGCTGTACGGTGCGGTCCTCGCCGTCGGGCAGGAAGAGGGCCTTGCGCAGTTCGATGTCGGCGAGGGTCGCTCCGCTGCCGCCGGTGAGCGCCCGTACGGCCTGTGCCGCCATCTCCAGGTAGCCGGCGGCGGGGAACACCACGGTGTCCTGGATGCGGTGGTCGGCGAGGTAGGGCAGCTCCTCGGTGCCGAGCCGCGCCTGCCAGGTCGGTTCGGCGTGGTCGGTGCGGCGGCCGAGCAGCGGGTGGTCGCGGTGGCCGAGGCGGACCTGGGCGACGGGGTGCGGTTCGGTCCAGTAGCGGTCGCGCTTCCAGGGGTAGCGCGGCAGCGGGACGGGAGTGCCGGCGGGGTGGAGGACGTCCCAGTCGACGGGGGTGCCGTGGTTGTGGAGCGCGGCCAGGGAGGCGGCGAAGCGCTCGGGTTCGTTCTCCTTGCGGCGGATCGAGGGCAGGGTGCGGCCGGTGAGGCCCCTGGCGTCGAAGCATTCGCCGATCGAGTGGGCGAGGACGGGGTGCGGGCCGATCTCCAGGAAGAGGCCGTACCCGTCGTCGGCGAGGCGGTCGACGGCGGAGCGGAACCGTACGCGGTCGCGGATGTTCCGCCACCAGTACTCGGCGTCCAGTTCGCGGCCGTCGGCGGTCTTGTCCACGCCGGTGAGGTACAGCGGTACCTGTGCCTGCCGGGGCGCCAGACCGGCCAGTGAGGTCAGCACCTCGTCCTTGATCTGCTCCATGGCGGCGCTGTGGTACGGGACCTGTACGGTCAGGAACTTGGCGAAGACCTGCTCGGCGCGGAGTTCCTCGGCGAGCCGCCCGAGGGCGTCCTCGTCACCGGCGAGGGTGATGGCGGTGGGGCTGTTGACGGCGGCGACGGAGACCCGGTCGCCGTAGGGCTGTACGCGGCGCTCCGCCTCGTCCTCGGTCAGGCTCACGGCGAGCATGGTGCCGGTCCCGGCGAGTTCGTGCTGCAACCTGCTGCGGTGCACGGCGATCCTGGCCGCGTCCTCCAGGGAGTAGACGCCCGCCTCGTAGAACGCGGCGATCTCTCCGGTGCTGTGTCCGACCATCGCGTCCGGGCGTACGCCGTGGGCGCGCCAGAGGGCGGCGAGGCCGACCTGGACGGCGAAGTTGGCGGGCTGGGAGAGCCAGGTCTCGGCCATGCGGGAGTCGGCTTCGTCGGCCGTCATCTCCTTGAGGAGCGACCAGTCGGCGAACCGGCCGAGGGCACGGTCGCAGGCGATGACGGCGTCCCGGAAGACCGGTTCGCTCTCGAACAGCTGGCGGCCCATCCCCCACCACTGGGGTCCCATGCCGGTGAAGACCCAGACCAGGCGTCGTTCGGCGGGGTCCAGTGCGCGGCCCTGGAGGACCCGTGGGTGGGACTCGCCCCGCAGGTACGCGGCGAGCGCCTCGTCCAGGGACGCGCGGGAGGAGTACACGACGGAGAGCCGGGACTCCAGGTGCTGGCGGCGGTGGGCGAGGGTGTGGCCGAGGTCGGAGAGTGCCGGTGCCGGGCCATGGGTGCCGTCGAGATCCCGGCGGACGCCCTCCGCCAGTTCGGTCAGGCCCTCGGGGTGACGCGCGGTCAGCGGCAGGATGGTCCAGTTCCTCGGGGCCGGCGCGGCCGCCGGGGTGCCGGTCGTGCGTGCCGGTGCCTCTTCCAGCAGGACGTGCGCGTTGGTGCCGCCGAAGCCGAAGGAGTTGACGCCGGCCCGGGCCGGGCCCTGGTGCTCGGGCCAGTCGGTCAGCCGGTCGGGGATCTCGTACGGCAGGGTGTCCAGGTCGATGGCGGGGTTGATCCGCTCCAGGTTGATGTGGGGCGGGATCTTCCGGTGTTCGAGGCACAGCGCGGTCTTGATGAGTCCGGCGATGCCGGCGGCGGACTCGGTGTGGCCGATGTTGGCCTTGACGGAGCCGACGTAGCACCGGGCGCCGGGCGCGCGGCCCTCGGCGAGGGCGCGGCCGAGCGCGTTGGCCTCGATGGGGTCGCCGACCGGGGTGGAGGTGCCGTGCGCCTCCATGTACTGGAGTGCGCCCGGTGTGATGCCCGCCTGGGCGCAGACCTTCCGGACGAGGGAGATCTGGGCGTCGGGGTTGGGCACGGTGATGCCGTTGGTGTGGCCGTCCTGGTTGACGCCGCTGCCGAGGATCACGGCGTGGACGGGGTCGCCGTCGCGCAGCGCGTCGTCGAGCCGCTTGAGCGCGACCACGCCCGCGCCCTCGGCCCGTACGTAGCCGTTGGCGGAGGCGTCGAAGGTGCGGGAGCGGCCGTCGGGCGAGAGGAAGCCGCCCTTGGTCTCGGCGATGGTGTACTGCGGTGCCATGTGCAGCAGGACGCCGCCGGCGAGCGCGAGGTCGGTCTCTCCCTTGGCGAGGCTCTGGCACGCGAGGTGGACGGCCACCAGGGAGGAGCTGCACGCGCTGTCGAGGGAGAGGCTGGGGCCGCGGAAGTCGAAGCAGTGCGAGATGCGGTTCGACACCATGGTCATCATCGTTCCCGTCGCGGTGTGCGCGGCGAGCGTCTCGAAGCCCAGGTCGGCGAACTGGAGGATCTTGTAGTCCAGGGTGAACGCGCCGATGTAGACGGCGGTGTTGCTGCCGGCGAGGTCGGCGGGCCGCTGGCCCCCGTCCTCCAGCGCCTCCCAGGTCACTTCCAGCAGTTTGCGCTGCTGGGGGTCCATGTGGTCGGCCTCGCGGGGGCTGATGCCGAAGAACGCGGGGTCGAACTCGTCGAGGCCTTCGATGTAGCCGCCGCGTCCGCCGACGAGGCGTCCCGCCTTGTCCTTGTGGCGGCTGGCGAGGGTGCGGACGTCGTACCGGTCCGCCGGGGTGGGGACGATGCAGTCCTTGCCGTCCGCGAGGTTCCGCCAGAACGTGCGGTGGTCCGACGCGCCTCCGGGCATGCGGAGACCTATGCCGATGATTGCTACTTTGTCGCGTGGAGAGGCACTGATCGCGTCAGCCATGGTCGGACTCCTCAAGCCGTGAGCGCTGCGGCACGGCGTGGAAACGGTGGGTACTGCGGGCGCCCGGAAGA
Source organism: Candidatus Streptomyces philanthi (assembly GCF_059553635.1). Lineage (NCBI taxonomy): Bacteria > Bacillati > Actinomycetota > Actinomycetes > Kitasatosporales > Streptomycetaceae > Streptomyces > Candidatus Streptomyces philanthi. Next base: position 7,617 of record NZ_JCANQV010000055.1, on the reverse strand, counting down.
CCGGTGGAGCGGGCTCGCACCCGGTCCCCTCCGTAGGGCGCCACAGGGGGAGAAGGCCGGCGGGGACGTCGCCGGAGCCGGGGGACGACGCCGGGGCACAGGACCCGGGCATCACCGGCCGACGGGCGGACCGCCGGGGGGAACTGGGGACGAGCGGGACGCCGTACCGGAGACGCGGGCCGCGGCCGGGGCGCGGGGCACTCCCGTGCGCGGCCGGTCGTCCGGTGGGCGGACGGGGAGACGGTGGCGGGCACGGGGAAGCGCGGGCCGGTCCGGGCGGTATCGCGGTCCGGGCACGGCGTCACCGCGCGGAGCGCGGCCGCGGCCGCCGGGGAAAAGGGACGGGCCGTCGCGCGGACCACGGGAAAGGCAGAGAATCCCGCGCACCTGCCGTTCGTCTTTTCACATTCTTCCATTCGTGGCACCTCCGCAACGGATGCGGAAAAAGGAGAAGCAGCTGGTCCGTGAGTGAAGAATCGACCAACTGTGGGGGGCCTGCACTCCTCACCGGACCCTCACGGCACCATCAGTCAATTCAACCTTCCGAAGATCATCCGGAAGGCAGGCGGGCACCCCGGAGCGACGCGGAATACACACCGATGCTGCCAGGCTTTTGCGGATCTCTTGACGGCTCGCGGCTTTTCAGAAGCCCCCGTCGCCTACGAGTCCCACCCATTCGCTTCGGCCGTCACGCGGCCCTCCGGGGCGAGCGGCCCGTACCGCGCCACTCACCCACCTGCCGGTCATTGAACCGGATAACCAGCCCGGTTGGAACGCTGAGAGCGCCAACTATCACCAGTGTGAGTTACTTAGTATGACTAATGCGCTGGCACGACCTTCTCAATGTCTGGAGAACGCGACAGCGGTTACGACTTCCGGTACGTCCCACCCTCTTGGGAAATACCGGACCTACCCCGGCACACTCCCCTTCGAGGTCCTCGTCGTGACCCGTGCGCGGTCGCAGCACATCACCCTCTTTCCCGCACCCTTCACCGTATGAACGATGCAAAACCGATATTTCCGCGGCACCCCACCGCCCCACCGTGAAACGCGCCCGCATTTCCGCCGGGAATACGCCTTGGACGCGCCCGGCGCCGCTGCCTTTCCCGAACCGGGAATCGGCAGGAACCGGTGAATCCGTACACGTCCGTAACGCGGCGGCCCTGCCCGGCACGACGCGCACGGAAAGGGCGCGGCAGGCCGGCATCGAGAGCGACGGCACACCGAAAAACGAGCGGAATGTCCGTGCCCGTACGTCCGGCGGGGCCCCGCTGTCCGCCAACGGGACGGTCGTCGGGCGGGGAGGTGGGAGGGAGCGGCGCGTTGCGCCGGAGGGTCCGGCGGTGGGTGCCATGCTGCCGGGCATGATCATCGCTTTCTCGGTCACTCCGCTCGGGGTCGGCGAGCACCTCTCCGACCATGTCGCCGACGCGGTCCGTGTGGTCCGCGCCTCCGGCCTGCCCAATCACACCGATGCCCTCTTCACCTGTGTCGAGGGTGAGTGGGACGAGGTGATGCCGGTGATCAAGCGGGCGGTGGACGCCGTGAGCGCACGGGCGCCACGGGTGTCGCTCAACCTCAAGGCGGACCTGACGCCGGGCGTCAGCGACGGCCTGACCCGCAAGGTCGAAAGCCTCGAACGCCGCCTCGCGCACGACTGACGCCCACGGGAGCGACGAGGGCCCCAGGCGGGCCGGCACACCCCAGGTGGACTTCTCCACGCCTCGCGTGAGACATTATTGTCTCATTCGGAATGGGAGTGTTACATCATGACCGCGCCTCGTGACCCTCGGCGCTGGGCCGTCCTCGCGATCCTGTCCGGCAGCCTGCTGCTGATCGCCATGGACACCACGATCCTCAACGTCGCCTTCCCGTCGCTCGTCGGCGATCTGCGGCCCAGTGCGGTGCAGCAGTTGTGGATCATCGACGTCTATGCGCTGGTGCTCTCCGGGCTGCTCGTCACCGCGGGTGCCCTCGGCGACCGGTGGGGGCGCAAACGGCTGCTGCTGACCGGCTTCGGCATGTTCGCGCTGGCCTCGCTGGCCGCCGTGTCCGCGACCGCGGCCTGGCAGGTCATCGCGGCCCGCGCGCTGCTCGGCGCCGGCGGGGCGGCGATCATGCCGGCCACCCTGTCGATCCTGCGGCACGCCTTCACCGACGCCCGTGAGCGGGCCCTGGCCTACGCGGTGTGGTCCGCGGTCTTCGGCGGCGGCATGGCGCTCGGCCCGGTCGTCGGCGGTCTGCTGGTCGAGCGGAACGGGTGGCAGTCCGCGTTCCTGGTCAACGTCCCGGTGGCGCTGGTGATCATCGCCCTCGGGTCGTGGTTCCTGCCCGAGTCGCGCGAGCCGCGTGAGGGCCGCTGGGACTGGTGGGGCGTGGGGCAGTCCATCGTCGGCATGCTCGCCCTCGCGGGCGGCATCAAGCAGCTGGGCAAGAGCGGCCCGGCCGACCCCGTGGTCTGGCTGCTGCTGGTCGTGGCCGCCGTGACGCTCACCGTCTTCGTGCGCCGCCAGCTCCGGCTGGAGCACCCGCTGCTCCAGGTCCGGCTGTTCGCGTCCCGGTCCTTCTCCATCGCCGCGGCCTCGATCTTCCTCGGCATGATCGCACTGGGTTCCGCCCTGTTCCTGATCACGCAGTGGTTCCAGTACGGGCAGGGCTACACGCCCCTGGAGGCGGGGGTGCGGCTGCTGCCCGCGCCCCTGGGCCTGGTCGTGACCTCACTGGTCACCCCCGCCCTGATGCACCGGCTGCCGATACGGCACGTCATGGGCGGCGGTCTGCTGCTGATGACGGCGGGGCTCGCCCTTCCCTGGCTGCTCCAGCGGTCCGGCACGCTGGGCTACCCGGGGACGGCCGCCGCGCTCGCCGTCCTCGGACTCGGAGTGGGCGTCGCGACCACGGCCGCCTCCGTGACGCTGATGGCGTCGGCCCCGGCGAAGGACGTCAGCGGCGCCGCCGCGGTCGAGGAGACCTGCTACGAACTCGGTGCCGCGATGGGCGTGGCGATCCTGGGCAGTACGGCCACCGCCCTGTACCGCTTCCATCTGGCCGACGCGGCCCCGTTCGGCGGTGCCGCGTCGGCGGTGCGCGACTCGATCGGTGAGGCCGCGCGGGTGGCCGGCGAGATCGGCGGGCCGGCCGGCGGCGCGCTGCTGGCGCGCGCCGCCGACGCGTTCACCTCCGGTATGACGCCGACGTTCCTGATGGCGGCCGTGCTGCCGCTGGCCGCCGCGGCCCTGACCTGGGCGAGGATTCCGAGGGACCTCCGCCCGACGGAGAACGCGCACTGACCGCCCGTCGCGCGGTCAGGTGCCGGGCACCCGCACCGGCAGCGACTTCAGCCCGTTGATGAAGTTGGACACCAGCCGTCGCGGCGGCCCGGCGAGGGCCAGGGAGGGCAGCGCGGCGGCCGTCTCCTCGTAGAGGGTCCGCAGCTGGAGGCGGGCGAAGTGCGCGCCGAGGCAGATGTGCGGACCGTCGCCGAAGGAGACGTGCGGGTTGGGGGTGCGGGTCAGGTCCAGGCGGTGCGGCACGTCGAAGACCCGCTCGTCGTGGTTGGCCGAGCCGTGCAGGACGACGACCTTGTCCCCGGCGCGGACGGGGCACCCGGCCAGTTCGGTGTCGTGGGCCGCCGTCCTGCGGAAGCTGAGCACCGGAGGGTGCCACCGGAGCAGTTCCTCGACGCACAGGGCCGGGTCCGCGGCGCCCGAGCGCAGGGCGCGGTAGGCGTCCGGGTGCTGCGCCAGGGCGAGGAGGCCGCCCGGGGCGGCGCTGCGGACGGTGTCGTTGCCGGCGATGGCGAGCAGGAAGAAGAACATGTCCCGCTCGGGCCCGGCCAGTTCGTCCTCGGCGGCGAGGACGGTCAGGACGTCGTCGGCGGGGTGCCGACGCTTGTGGGCGGTCAGCTCGGCGGCGTAGGCGAACATGTCGGACAGTGCCGCAGGGGACCGCGGGTTGACGGGGGCGCCGTCCGGGCCGGTGGCGACGGGGCCCGCCTCATCGGGGTCCTGGTAGCCGATGACCCGTCGGGTCCAGTCGAGGACCAGGCTCCGGTCCCCGGGGGGAACGCCGAGGAGGTCGGCGAGGTTGAGCAGGGCGTAGTCGTCCGTGACGGCGGTGACCAGGTCGCACACCCCGTCGTCGGCGCGGGCCTTTTCGAGCGCGGTGGCCAGCAGGGTGCGGGCCCGTTCGCGGACGGTGGCCTCGAAGCGGGCGATGCGGCGGGGGGTGAACGCCCGGCCGACCAGGCGGCGCAGCCGTACGTGGTCGGGGGGATCCTGGTTGAGCATCATGCGGCGGACGAAGGCGAGGTCGGCGGGGTCGGGGTCGCGGATCTGGGTGGCGCCGAGGTGGGAGGAGAACGTCCGCGCGTCCTTGAGCACCCTCACGACGTCGGCGTGGCGGGAGACGGCCCAGAAGCCCGGTCCGGCGGGCCAGCCGAGCACCGCGTACTCCTCCTGCCAGGCGACCGGGCGGTGGTCGCGCAGGAAGCGGTAGTCGGCGTGGGGCAGCCCCTCGGCGTAGCGGCGGGGGTCGAAGATGTCGGGGGTGCGGGGTTCAGTCACGGGGGCCTCCGCCGGACGGGGCGCCGATGCCGTGCTCGTCGTCGGCGCGCAGGAAGTCCTCGACGGTCCGGATCAGGTCGAGGGGGGTCTCGTCCATGGCGTAGTGGCCGGCGGAGGGCAGTTCGACGAGTTCGCCGCGGGGGTACCAGCGCATCCAGGTGCCGCGGGTGACCTCGGCGGTCAGTGCCGGGTCCAGGGCTCCGACGACGGCGAGGGCGGGAATCGGCGAGCCCTCGACGTCGGTGTGGAAGTCGTCCCCCGCCCAGGAGTCCAGCCAGGCGCGGAAGGCCTCCGGGTCGCTGCGCTCCAGTGATCGGCGCACCATGCGGTCGAGCCAGGCGGCCGGGCGGTGCCCGCCGCTGGTGGTGTCGAGGATGGCGCGCCGGCTGTCCGGGGAGTGCGCGGCGGAGGTGAAGAGTTCCTGCCTCCCGGGCGGCAGGGGGAATCCGGAGGCGGGGACGGGGGAGATCCCGACGAGCCTGCGGACCCGGTGCGGTGCGGCGGCGGCGATCCGCTGGACGACGCCGCCGCCCATCGAGTGGCCGACGAGGGAGAACCGGTGCCAGCCGAGGTGGTCGGCGAGCGCCAGCAGGTCGGCGGCGGCCTCCGTGGTGGTGAAGTGCCCGGTGGCGTGCTGGGCCTCGCCGTATCCCCGCAGGTCCGCCAGTGCGTACTGGAACGCGTCCCGGTCGAGGTCCGGCAGTACCGGGTCGTAGGCGGAGCGGTCGGCGAACCAGCCGTGGACGGCGATGATCTTGTGGGGGCCCTCACCGTGCAGGGTGTGGGGCGGTACGAACGAGGCCACGCGGTCTCCCCTCGGAGGCGGTCGGTCGGCCGCCGTGCGGCGGTCGGCACCACAGTGGCCGCAAGCCCTCCGGCCTGCAAGGGTCCCTCCCCGGTCGGCGGCGGCCGCGGGGACCGCCGCCGGTGTGCCGGGCCGGGCGGTGCGTCAGGGGCGCGGGCCGATGACGGTGCCGCCGTCGCGGACGGTGATCGCCACGGCGGGGCAGGAGTCGGCGGCGTCCAGGGCGCGTTCGTCCTCGGGGATGTCCTCCCGCACGGGACGGGCCTGCGCGGTGTCGAGGGTGAACAGGTCGGGGGCGAGGGCCGCGCAGATGCCGGACCCCATGCACTGGGTGCGGTCGATCTCCGCCTTCCAGGTCACGGTCACCACCCCACCGGCATGACGCGTGGCCCGCGGACGACCATCTGGTTCTTCCACACCACGTCCCCCGCCAGGCACAGGCCGGGGAAGCGGGTGACGAGGGCGCCCAGTGCCTCCTGGAGTTCGAGGCGGGCGAGGGGGGCGCCGAGGCAGTGGTGGACGCCGTGGCCGAAGCCCAGGTGCTGGTTGCCCTCGCGGGTGATGTTGAGGGCGCCCGCCTCGTCGAAGCGCAGGGCGTCGCGGTTGGCGGCGCCGACGGCCACGAGGACGGGTTCGCCCGCGCGTACCAGGGTCCCGCCGACCTCGACGTCCTCGGTGGCGTAGCGCGGTTGCCCGGCGCCGCTGCCGAGGGGGACGAAGCGCAGCAGTTCCTCGACGGCGCCGCGGACGAGGCCGGGGTCCTCGCGCAGCCGGCGCAGTTCGCCGGGGTGGTCGAGGAGGGCGAGGACGAAGTTGGGGATCTGGGTGGCGGTGGTCTCGTGTCCGGCGACGAGGATGCCGACGCAGAGGTCGACGAGTTCGAGCTCGGACAGGCGGTCGCCGACGTCGCGGGCCTCGATGAGGCGGGTCATGATGTCGTCGCGCGGCTCGGCGCGGTGCGCGGCGATCAGGTCGGCCATGTAGGCGCGCAGTTCCGCGCGGTTCTGTTCGAACTCGGCGGCGGTGAGTGAGCTGGTGGAGAGCGCGGCGTCGCTCCATACCCGGAACCGGGGCCGGTCCTTCTCGGGGACGCCCAGGAGCTTGCAGATGACGGCGACGGGGATGGGCAGGGCGTAGCGGTCGACGAGGTCGACGGGCGGGCCCGCGGCCTCCAGTTCGTCGAGCAGGCCGTGGGTCAGCTCCCGTACCCAGGGGCGGAGCTTCTCCACCTGGTGGACGGTGAACGCCTTGGCGACGAGGGTGCGTACCCGGGTGTGGTCGGGCGGGTCCATGCTGAGGATGCCGCTGTTCTGCTGCCCCTCGGACTGCCGGGGTTCGTCGTGGTGGACGCTCTCGGCGCGGCTGAAGCGGCGGTCGCCGAGCACCAGGCGGGCGTCGGCGTAGCGGGCGGCGAGCCAGGCCGGTTCGCCGTAGGGCAGGCGCACCCGCAGCAGGCCCGGGTGGTGGAGCGCCTGGTCGTAGGACGGGGAGAGGGCTAACCCCTCGGGGTCGTTGAAGGGGTAGTCGAGGGGTGTCATGTCGAGCGCGGTCACCGGGCCTCCCTTGCGTAAGCAGATGCTTACAAACGTAGGTTGGATCATTGGGACGGTCAACACCCCTTCCGGGGGAACCTGTTCGCGGGGACCGGGAGGGGCCGGGCACGGAGAAGGGCGGAACGATGGAGTCCACGGCGAGGACGGCGGGTCCCCGGGGAGCGGAGGTCACACGGCGGCTGCTGCTGGAGGCCGCGACCACGCTGTTCGCCGAGCGGGGGTACGAACGGGCGACCGTACGCGACATCGCCGAACGCGCCGGGGTGAACCAGGCCCTGCTGTTCCGTTACTTCGGCTCCAAGAAGGCCCTGTTCGGCGAGGTCGTGGCGCGCAGTGCGAAGGAACAGGTGGCGAGCACCCCGCCCGAGAGCCTCCTGGAGACGTCGCTGCGCGGCATGCTCGGCAACGGCGACCCCGCGCTGGAGACCTTTCTGCGTTCCATCGGCAGCAGCGAGGACATCGGCACCACGGTACGGGCGATGGGCGACGACTACGCGCGGGTGCTCGCCGCCTTCAGCCGGGCCGACGACCGGGGGCTGCGCGCCGACCTCGCGCTGGCGTGGATGCTCGGCATCGGTCTGATGCGGGTGGTCATCGGCAAGGAGCCCCTGGCCCGGGCCGACCCGGACACGGTCTGCTCCCTGGTGACGAGCGCGCTGCGCACCCTGCTGGAGGACCTTCCGCCGCCCTCCGG
>NZ_JCANQV010000054.1:0-25812 GCF_059553635.1 Candidatus Streptomyces philanthi | reverse complement strand
TCGCCCGCGCGGGTGCGGCGCACGGCCTTGGCGGGGCCCTCGGCGAGGAGGTGGTGCGGGGCGGCGTAGGTGACCTCGACGGTGACCATGTCGCCGGGGCGGACCGGCTCCTCGGGGCGGGTGAAGTGGACCAGGCGGTTGTCGGGCGCGCGGCCGGACAGGCGGCGGGTGGCGTCGTCCTTGCGGCCCTCGCCCTCGGCGACCATGACCTCCAGGGTGCGGCCGACCTGCTTCTTGTTCTCCTCCCAGGAGATCTCCTCCTGGAGCGCGACCAGCCGCTCGTAGCGGGCCTGGACGACCTCCTTGGGGATCTGCCCGTCCATCTCGGCCGCCGGGGTGCCGGGGCGCTTGGAGTACTGGAAGGTGAACGCCTGGGCGAAGCGGGACTCGCGGACGGTGTGCAGGGTCTGCTCGAAGTCCTCCTCGGTCTCGCCGGGGAAGCCGACGATGATGTCGGTGGAGATCGCGGCGTCGGGCATCGCGGCGCGCACCTTGCCGATGATGCCGAGGAAGCGCTCCTGGCGGTAGGAGCGGCGCATCGCCTTGAGGACGGTGTCGGAGCCGGACTGGAGGGGCATGTGCAGCTGCGGCATGACGTTCGGCGTCTCGGCCATGGCGGCGATGACGTCGTCGGTGAAGTCGCGGGGGTGCGGGGAGGTGAAGCGGACCCGCTCCAGGCCCTCGATCTTCCCGCAGGCCCGCAGCAGCTTGCTGAACGCCTCACGGTCGCCGATGTCCGAGCCGTAGGCGTTGACGTTCTGGCCGAGCAGGGTGATCTCGCTGACGCCCTCGGCGACCAGCGCCTCGACCTCGGCGAGGATCTCGCCGGGGCGGCGGTCCTTCTCCTTGCCCCGCAGCGAGGGCACGATGCAGAAGGTACAGGTGTTGTTGCAGCCGACGGAGATGGACACCCAGGCGGCGTACGCGCTCTCTCGGCGGGTGGGCAGCGTCGAGGGGAACGCCTCCAGCGACTCCGCGATCTCGACCTGTGCCTCCTCCTGCACCCGGGCGCGCTCCAGCAGCACCGGCAGCTTGCCGATGTTGTGCGTGCCGAAGACCACGTCGACCCAGGGCGCCTTGCGGACGATGGTGTCGCGGTCCTTCTGGGCGAGGCACCCGCCGACGGCGATCTGCATGCCGGGCCGTGCCGCCTTCTTCGGGGCGAGCTGGCCGAGGTTGCCGTAGAGCCGGTTGTCGGCGTTCTCCCGTACCGCGCAGGTGTTGAAGACGACGACGTCGGCGCCGTCGCCGTCCTTGGACGCCGGGACGTATCCGGCCTCCTCCAGGAGACCCGACAGCCGCTCGGAGTCGTGGACGTTCATCTGGCACCCGTAGGTGCGGATCTCGTACGTGGGAGATGAACGGAGGCCGTCGGCCGGGTGCGGGGTGCTGCTGCTCATGGGCCCATGGTAGGTGGACGGCGGGCCGCCCCCGGGCCCCGGTCCGGGGCCCCCGTCCCCGCGGTGGGGCCCTCCGCCGCTGTATTGCCCGCGGAAAACAGGAGTGCGATCCTCGCCACGTACGGCTGAACGTCCGTCCGCGGAGGGGGTCCCCGCCGCCGACGGACGGCACTCTGTCGGGAGGGCCACCGCGGGAGCGCGCGTCCGGCTCCGGCTCCGTCGCGCACCGGACCCGACCGGCCTCCGAGCACGGTGCCGAAGAGGAGGAAGATCGTGACAGCTGCCCCCGGTACTCCGCCGGACGACGCCCCGGCCCCCGCCTACCCGATGGAACGCGACTGCCCCTACCGGATGCCCGCCGGCTACGAGGCGCTGCGCGCGGGCGGGCCGCTGTCCCGGGTGACCCTGCACGACGGCGCGACGGCCTGGCTGGTCTCCGGGAACGCCGAGGGCCGTGAGCTGCTGCGCGATCCGCGGCTGTCCTCCGACACCGCGCACCCCTCCTTCCCCTCCCTGACCGAGCACCTGGCCGACCACCAGGTGACGGGCCTTCCGCTGATCGGCGTGGACGACCCGCTGCACGCCCGCCAGCGCAGGTCGGTGGCCTCCGGCTTCGGCATCCGCCGCATCGCCGCCCAGCGCCCCCGGATCGAACGGACCGCCGGGGAACTGATCGACGCGATGCTCGCCGGGGGCGACCGCGCCGACCTGGTCAGCGCCTACTCGCTGCCCCTGGCCTCCTTCTCGACCTTCGCCCTGCTCGGCGTCCCCGAGGAGGACCACCGGCGGTTCGAGGAGCTGACCGTCCGGCTGCTGTCGGTACAGGACGAGGACGGCGTCACGCCCGAAGAGATCCTCGCCATGGTGATGGACGAGCTGCGGCAGCTGGTCGCGCGCAAGCGGCGGGAGCCGGGCGAGGGGGTGATCGACGACCTCGTCGCGGGCCGCGGCGAGCTGACCGACGCCGGCCTGGAAGACCTGGCGATGATGTGCCTGATCCTGGTCACCGGGGGCAACGAGACGACGTCCACGTCCTTCGCCACCGCCGTCCTCGCCCTGCTCGAACACCCCGACCAGCTCGACGCGTTGCGCCGGGACCCCTCGCTGGTGCCGGCGGCGGTCGAGGAGCTGACGCGGCTGACGTCGACCACCGACGCGGTGCTGCGGGTGGCGGTCGCGGACATCGAGATCGCCGGGCACACGATCCGGGCGGGCGACGGCGTGATCGTCTCGACGATGCTGATGAACCGCGACACCCGCGCCTGGGACCGTCCCGACGTGCTGGACATCCACCGCGGGGGCGGGCGCCATGTCGCCTTCGGCTACGGCGTCCACCAGTGCGTCGGCCAGAACCTCGCCCGCGCCGAGATGGAGATCGGCCTCGTCACACTGCTGCGCCGGGTCCCCACACTCCGTCTCGCGGTGCCCGCGCACCAGGTGCGCGGCATCGCCCCCCACTCCCAGCTGGGCGGGGTCGCGGAACTCCCGGTCACCTGGTGACGGGAGGCGCCGGTCAGTACGGGTGCTGCTCGGGCCGGCGCTCCCACGCCCGGTAGGCGGTGGCGCCGAGTTCCGGGTGGATCTGCTTCATCGTGATCAGCCGCTCGTGCAGCGGCTTCTTGAACTCCTCGTACTGGTAGGCGTCGCTGAAGCCGATCTCCGAGGTGGCCTCGTAGTCGCAGCTGAAGTAGACGGCCCGGAAACGTGACCAGTAGATGGCGCTCATGCACATGGGGCAGGGGGCGCCGCTGGTGTAGATCTCGCATCCTCTGAGCATCCGGGCGCGCCACGGCAGGGGGTCGGGCGAGCCTTCCTCCCGGCGGACGAGTTTGAGGGTGCTGGTGTTCCGGTACGGGACGGCGATCGAGGGGGCCTCGGGGTTGAGGACCGCGATCGCCTTGCGGATGGCCTCCACCTCGCCGTGCGCGGTGGGGTCGCCGGTGAGCAGGACCCGGTTCTGGCCGCGGGCGATGATCTCGCCGCCCTTGGTGATCACCGCTCCGAACGGTCCTCCCCAGCCGTTCTCCACCGACTCGGTGGCCAGTCGTACGGCCTCGGTCATGAACGCCTTCCGCTTCGGCTTCGCCACAGCGCGCCTCCGTCCTTCCGGTACCGGAAGGGGAACGCTACGTGCGCTTCGCCCGGTTTCCCTGCTTTCGACCGATGCTCGGCGTGCCCGTACGGACCGCTCCCGGCCCTCCCCTTTCCGGCCTCCGGCTGGCAGGATCCCGCCATGCCCACCGCACTCCCCCGCCCCGGCCGCCGCACGCTCACCACCGCGGCCGCCGCGCTCGTCGCGCTCGGCCTGCTCGCGTGGTGGCTGGTGCCGTGGGGCGGCGGCCCGGCGCCCCGGAGCCGGGTGACGCTGGCGACGGGGGTGCCGACGGGGGTGTACGCGCGCTACGGGGAGCTGCTGCGGGAGGACCTGGCGCGGGAGATGCCGGACACCGAGCTGCGGCTGGCGCGCAGCGAGGGCTCGATCGACAATCTGCGGCAGCTGGTCTCCGGGCGCGCGGAGTTCACCATCGCGACGGCGGACGCGGTGGCCGCGTACCGGGACGGCGGCGGCCGGGGCGCGGCCGGGCTGCGGGCCTGTGCGCGGCTGTACGACGACTACATGCAGCTGGTGGTGCCCAAGGACTCCGCCGTCCGGTCGGCGCGGGACCTGCGGGGGCTGCGGGTGGGGGTGGGGACGGACGGTTCCGGCGTCCAGCTGATCACCCGGCGGCTGACGCGGGCGGCCGGGCTGGACTTCGACCGGGACATCCGGGCGGTACGGGTCGGCATCGACCGGATGCCGGGGCTGCTGCGGAGCGGGGAGCTGGACGCGTTCTTCTGGTCGGGCGGGCTGCCGACCACCGCGGTGCAGCGCCTGGCGCGGCGGTTCCCGGTGCGGCTGGTGCAGCTCGGCGACCTGGTGGCGCCGCTGCACCGGCTGGGCGCGCCGACCCGCTACTACCGGGCCGCGGTGATGCCGGCCGACGCCTACCCCCGGGTGCAGGACGGGCACGCGGTGCGGACGATCGCGGTGGCGAATCTGCTGGTGACGACGGAGGGGGAGGACGCGGCGCTCACCGAGGGTCTGACCCGCGCCGTGCTCCGCAGCCGGGACCACATCGGGCGCCAGGTGCACGCCGCGCAGCGGGTGGACCAGCGGACGGCGGTGTTCACCGATCCGCTGCCGCTGCACGAGGGGGCGCGCCGCTACTACGTGTCCGCCAAGCCGTGACGTGCGGGAGAACGCGTGTGGGGCCCGCGCCGGACGGCACGGGCCCCACACGGTGACGGGCGTCAGGCGGGAATGATGTTCTCCGCCTGGAGGCCCTTGGGGCCCTGGGCCACGTCGAAGCTGACCTGCTGGCCCTCGATGAGCTCACGGAAGCCCTGGGACTGGATGTTCGAGTAGTGGGCGAAGACGTCGGGGCCGCCGCCGTCCTGCTCGATGAAGCCGAAGCCCTTCTCGGCGTTGAACCACTTCACGGTGCCGGTTGCCATGTTTTTCTCCTTCACGGGGCACACCGGAGTCCGCACGGTGCGGACTCCTCGTCGACGAGCTGATTGCCCCATTCCGGACCGCGGACCCAGACCCGCGGGGCCCGGATACACGGAACGCCCGGGGCCACCGGCCTCCGGGCGCACATCACGCACATGGGTACCACAACTGCAACACGGTTCACAGTAGCACACAGCGCGAAGGGCCCCCGGGACCGCTCAGGGCGCGTCGCGCGGCACCGTGACGGTCACCCGCAGGCCGTGCGGCCGGTGCGGGGCGAAGCCGATGGTGGCGCCGCCCGCGGCCAGCAGCGCCCGGGTGATCGACAGCCCGAGCCCGGAACCGGAGACGTTCTGGTGGCGGCCGCTGCGCCAGAACCGGTCGCCGATCCGCACCAGCTCGTCGTCGGTGAGGCCGGGACCGCGGTCGGCGACGGTGATCCGTACGCCGTCGCCGACCGGGACCACCCCGACAGTGACCCGTTCCCCGGGCGGGGTGAACTTCAGGGCGTTGTCGACGACGGCGTCCAGGGCACTGGAGAGGGCGACCGGATCGGCCCACCCGGTGACCGCGCGGTGTCCCTCGTACGCCAGGCGGATGCCCCGGTCACCGGCGAGGGGGCGCCAGGCGTCCACCCGTTCGGCGGCGAGCGCGGCGACATCGGTGAGCTGGAGGTCGGCGGGGGCGTGCTCGGCGAGGGCGCGGTCGAGCAGATCGTCGAGGACGCGGGCGAGCCGTTTGCCCTCGGCGCGTACGGAGGCGATCTCGGCGTTGCCCTCGGGAAGTTCGAGGGCCAGCAGCTCGATGCGCAGCAGCAGCGCGGACAGCGGGTTGCGCAGCTGGTGGGAGGCGTCGGCGACGAAGGCGCGCTGCTGTTCCAGGACCTCCTCGACATGGTCGGCCATCTCGTTGAACGAGCGGGCCAGCCGGCGCAGTTCGGGCGGGCCCGCCACGCCGGCGACCCGGGACTTCATCCGGCCGGTGGCGATGTCGTGGCTGGCCGCGTCCAGTACCCGCACCGGCCGCAGCACCCAGCCGGTGAGCCGGAACGCGGCGGCGACGGCGGCGAGCATCGCCGCGCTCTCCCCCGCGGCGATCAGCAGCCAGCCGCGAAGGACGCGGTCGCGCATCCCGTCGGTGGGCGAGTCGGTGACGACGACGGCCACCACGTCGCCGTCGCGGACCACGGGCGAGGCGACCGGAATACGGCCGCCGGTGTCCCCGGGCCAGATCTGGGGCGGGTCGTGGCTGCGGCGGCCGGCCAGCGCCTCGTCGAAGGCGGTGCCGCCCTCGCCGCCGGACGGCAGGCGCCAGCCGGCGGGGGCCGCGGCCATCGGGGTGCGGTCGCGGTAGAAGACGCCCGCCCGGATGCCGTAGAGGTCGTGGTAGCGGGCGAGTTCGGTGCGCAGGGTGGCGAGCCGTTCGTCCTCGTCGGAGCCGTGCGCGGTGCCGTCGGTGCCGGGGCGGGCGGTGACGAACTGGGCGAGGGAGGCGAAGCGGGTGGCGTCGTCGATCCGGTCGACGACCACCTTCTGCTGTTCGACGTTGGCGGTGATCACCCCGAGGGGGATGCCGAGCGCGAGCAGCACGCCGGCCAGCAGGACGATCAGGAGCGGGAGGAGCCGGGTGCGCACGGGCCCGTCGCGGCCGTCAGCCGGCCGGCGAGGCGGGACGCCTCGGGGCGGGGACGGCGGCGCGGCCGGGGGTGGCGAGGCGGTAGCCGACGCCGCGGACCGTCTCGATCAGGGCGGGCATCCGGAGCTTGGCGCGCAGGGAGGCGATGTGGACCTCCAGGGTGCGGCCGGTGCCCTCCCAGCTCGTGCGCCACACCTCGCTGATGATCTGCTCGCGCCGGAAGACCACCCCGGGCCGCTGGGCGAGCAGGGCCAGCAGGTCGAACTCCTTGCGGGTGAGCGGGACGGCGGTGCCGTTCACCGAAACGCGGCGGGTGGGCAGCTCGACGGTGACGGCCCCCAGGCGCAGCGCGGGCCCGGGGCCGCTCTCCTCCTCCGGCTCCCCGCCGCCGGTGGCGGGAACGGTGCGCCGGCTGACGGCGTGGATACGGGCCAGCAGTTCACCGGTGTCGTAGGGCTTGACGACGTAGTCGTCGGCGCCGAGGTTGAGGCCGTGGATGCGGGAGCGGACGTCCGCGCGGGCCGTGACCATGATGACGGGTGTGGCGCAGGTCCTGCGGATGCGGCCGCAGATCTCGAAGCCGTCCTGGTCGGGCAGTCCGAGGTCGAGGAGGACCACGGCGAACGGTTCCGCGGTGTCGGGGAGCAGGGCCTGAAGGGCCTCCTCGCCGCTGCGGGCGTGCACGACGTCGAAGCCGTGCCGGGCCAGGACCGCGGCCAGGGCGGCCGCGACATGGTCGTCGTCCTCGACGAGCAGCAGTCTCACCGGCCTCCCCCTCCGTACACATGTTTCAGCCACTGGGCATCTACGACGATGGAGGGCGGGCCCGTCAAGAGGTGGTCGCCGACCGGCCGCCATCCGTTACCCAGCCGGTACGCCGAAGGGTCCGCGGCGGGGTGCCGGGGGCGGACCGGAGGGCTCCCTTCGCGGCCGGATCGTTATGCTCAATTTCCGCTCAGATGTACTGACGCCGCTCAGGCCCCGTCCTAGGGTCCTCCCCAACCGAGGAGGACGGAGCTGTACGCCGATGAGCGAAGTATCGGTGACCAAGAACGCCGGGGACCTGGCGCGGACCGGGGACCAGCTGGTCGTGCTGGACAACGTGAACAAGCACTTCGGCGCGCTGCACGTGCTCCAGGACATCGACCTGACGATCCACCGGGGCGAGGTCGTGGTGGTGATCGGGCCGTCGGGCTCGGGCAAGTCCACGCTGTGCCGGACGATCAACCGCCTGGAGACCATAGATTCCGGCACCATCACCGTCGACGGCCGCCCGCTGCCCCAGGAGGGCCGGGAACTGGCCAGGCTGCGCGCCGACGTGGGCATGGTCTTCCAGTCCTTCAACCTCTTCGCGCACAAGACGGTGCTGGAGAACGTCATGCTGGGCCAGCTCAAGGTCCGCAGGACGGAGAAGGCCGCGGCCGAGGAGAAGGCGCGGGCCCTGCTGGACCGGGTGGGGGTCGGCACCCAGGCGGACAAGTACCCCGCGCAGCTCTCCGGCGGCCAGCAGCAGCGGGTGGCCATCGCCCGCGCGCTGGCGATGGACCCGAAGATGATCCTCTTCGACGAGCCGACGTCGGCCCTCGACCCGGAGATGATCAACGAGGTGCTGGAGGTCATGCAGCAGCTCGCCCGGGACGGCATGACGATGGTCGTGGTCACGCACGAGATGGGCTTCGCGCGCTCCGCGGCGAACCGCGTCGTCTTCATGGCGGACGGCCGCATCATCGAGGAGGCCGAGCCGGAGCAGTTCTTCAGCAACCCGCGCAGCGACCGGGCGAAGGACTTCCTGTCCAAGATCCTCCATCACTGAGGCCGCGACGGGCCCCCAGACGACCAACCCCCTTGGATACGAAGGATGTTCCTCATGAGGATGCGTAAGACGGCCGCGGCGGGTGCGGTGGTGCTCGCGCTGGCGGCGACGGCGACCGCGTGCGGCGGCGAGTCCGGGACGGCGGGCGACAAGCCGGCCGGCGGCGAGGTCTTCAGCGGCGACTACAAGCCCGCGACGGACGTCAAGGCCGACTCCCCGGTGCTGAAGAAGGCGCAGGAGGCGAAGAAGATCGTTGTGGGCGTCAAGGCCGACCAGCCGTTCCTGGGCTTCAAGGACACCGACGGCACCTACTCCGGCTTCGACATCGAGATAGCCAAGATGATCGCGGCCGACCTGGGCTTCTCCGCCCAGCAGATCCAGTTCAAGACCATCGACTCCAACGTCCGCGAGACCACCATCTCCCACGGGCAGGTCGACTTCTACGTCGGTACGTACACCATCAACGACGAGCGCAAGAAGCAGGTCGGCTTCGCCGGGCCGTACTACACCGCGGGCGCCGACCTCCTGGTGCGCTACGACGACAAGAGCATCACCGGCCCGGACTCCCTCAAGGGCAAGAAGGTCTGCTCGATCGTCGGCTCCACCCCGCTCCAGGAGATCAAGAAGCCGAAGTACGGCGCGGAGACCACCGAGCTGTCGAAGTACTCGGACTGCGTGAAGTCCCTGCTGGACAACCAGGTCGACGCGGTCACCACCGACGACGCCATCCTCAAGGGCTACGCCGCCCAGCGCCCGAAGAAGCTCAAGGTGGTGGACCACCCGTTCACCAAGGAGCCCTACGGCGTCGGCATGAAGAAGGACGACAAGGCCCTGCGCGACGCGATCACCACCGCGCTGGAGAACCACATCAAGAACGGTGACTACAAGAAGGCGTACGAGGGCACGCTCGGCAAGTCCGGTTCGCCCTATGTCGCCCCGGAGACGCCGCTCCCGCGGTACTGATCCGCACCCCCCTCGGCCGCGCCGCCCCGTACGCCCGCCGCGGCGGGTGTGCGGGGCGCGCTGCCTTCGCGGCCCGCTGCGCGCACTGCTCCGCACGTCCCCGTCCGCCGCCGTCCCGACCGCTCCCGCGGAGACCCCATGAACGTACTCCTCGATCATCTGCCCGAGTTCCGCGACGGGTTCCTCGGAACCCTGGCGATCACCGTGGCCAGCGCGGTGCTGGCCCTGGTGCTCGGCGTCCTCATAGCCGGTTTCCGGGTCTCCCCGATACCGCCGCTGCGCGCCTTCGGGACGGCCTGGGTCACCCTGCTGCGCAACACCCCGCTGACGCTGCTGTTCCTCGTCGCGTTCTTCGTCGTGCCGCAGGTCCTCATGCCCGGCACCAGCCCGTTCGTCCTGGCCACCCTGGCGCTCGGGTTCTACACCTCGTCGTTCGTCTGCGAGGCGGTGCGGTCCGGCATCGGCACCGTCCCGGTCGGCCAGGCGGAGGCGGCCCGCGGCATCGGCATGACGTTCGGCCAGACCCTGCGGCTGATCATCCTGCCGCAGGCCACCCGGACCGTACTGCCGCCGCTGAGCAGCATCTTCATCGCGCTGACGAAGAACTCGGCGATCGCCGGGGCCTTCAGCGTGGGCGAGCTGTTCGGCTTCTCCAAGCTGCTCAGCGACCAGGGCTACGCCATCGCCTGGATCTTCCTGTGGATCGCGCTGGCCTATCTGGTCATCACCTTCGCCATCAGCGGCCTCTTCCGGCTGCTGGAGCGCCGCATGGGAGTGGCCCGGTGAGCCGGGGCGGCGGGCGGAACAGCAGGACACGGGTGCCGCGCGCAGGCGGGGCGAAGCGAAGGAAGGTTTGGGCATGAGCGGCGCCAGCGTCCTCTACGACGCGCCGGGACCGAAGGCGAAGGTCCGCAACCGTATCTACACCGTCGTCGGCTCCCTGGCCGTGCTGGGGCTGATCGCGTTCGTCCTCGCACGGCTGGGCGCCAAGGGGCAGTTCGACCCGGCGGTGTGGAACATCTTCAACAACGCCGGGGTGCGCACCAACATCCGCGACGGCGTGCTGACCACCCTCCAGGTCTTCGCCATCGCCGCGGTGCTCTCCCTGGCGCTCGGGGTGCTCCTCGCCGTGGCGCGGCTGTCCGACCACCGGCCGGTGCGCGCGGTGGCGACCGCGTTCATCGAGTTCTTCCGCGCGGTCCCGCTGCTGATCACCATCTACGCACTGTGGGTGATCTTCCTGACCAACCGCGAGGCGCTGGGCCTGGGCAGCAACGGACCGCAGTTCTGGGCGCTGGTCATCGGTCTGACCGTCTACAACGGGTCGGTACAGGCCGAGGTGCTGCGCGCGGGCATCCACGCGGTGCCCCGGGGCCAGCACGAGGCCGCCTACGCGCTGGGGATGCGCAAGACACAGGTGATGACGACGGTGCTGGTGCCGCAGGCGGTACGGGCGATGCTGCCGACGATCATCAGCCAGCTGGTGGTGACGCTGAAGGACACCTCGCTCGGCTACATCATCACCTTCGAGGAACTGCTCTACAAGGCGCGCTGGATCAGCACCAATGTCATCGTCAACGGCGAGGACACCTATGTTCCGGTCATCATCGTCACCGGCACCATCTATGTCGCGATGTGCCTGGCGCTGTCCGCCCTCGCCACCTGGATCGAGCGGCGCGGCCGGCGGGCGCGGACCGGTATCGCGGTGGCCGGGGCCGGGGAACCGGTGACCGCCACCGACGCCCTGGAACCCGCCGAAGCGGAGCCCGCCGCTCCGTCGCGCCCCGCGAACGGGCCTTCCCGGCCGGGCGGCTGACGCCCCGTAGGGCACGACGGGGGCGGCGGAAGGAGTACCGCCGCCCCCGTCACTTGACGCGGAGGGCGGCAGTGGGTTGCATACGCTGTGTGATCACGCTCCGGGCTCCCTCCCCCAGTTCCTGCACTCCTTGGCCGCACCACCAGGACCGCGGGGCCACGCCGTGGACCCGGTGATCGTCGTGGGGGCGGGCCCCGTCGGCCTCGCCCTCGCCCTCGCCCTCGCCCGCCTGGCCGTTCCCACCGTCGTCCTCGACGAGAGTGCGGGCGAGGAGGCCGTCCGGCCCGCCCGCACGGTCCTGCTGCACCAGGACACCGCGGCCTTCGCCGCCCGCCTCGGCTGCGCGGACGCCATGGCCGCGGCCGGCACCGGCTGGACGGCCTGGCGCACGGTCCACCGCCGCCGCCAGGTGGAACGCGTCGACCTCACCACGGACACCCCCTCCCCCGTCCATCTGCCGCAGCACGCGCTGACCCACGCGCTGCGCACCGCCCTCGCCCGCGAGACGCTGGTACGGATCGCCACCGGGGAGCGGCTGACCGCACTGGAGCAGGACGCCGACGGCATCAGCGCGCACACCCGGGGCACCGACGGGACCTGGTGGCGCGGGAGTTACCTGGTCGGCTGCGACGGCCCCCGCTCGACGGTCCGCAAGCTGCTGGACATCCGCTTCCCCGGCCGTACCGCCGTCGAACGCCACGCGGTCGCCGCGGTCCGCGCCGGCCTTCCCTGGCCCGGCGAGGCCCTGCTGCACCGCGCGCCCACCCGCCACGGCGCGCACGCGGGCGAGGAGGTCTGCGCCCGCCCGCTGCCCGGCGGCGTCTGGCGGCTGGACTGGCTGCTGCCCCCGGGACGCGAACTGGTCACCCCGGACGCCCTGGTGGCCCGGGTCCGCGACTCCCTCGCGGGCTGGGCCGCCGAGTCCGCCGCGGACGGCTCCGGGCGGCGCGGCGACCGGGCCCGGGGCGCCGCTCGGCCCGTCCCCCCCTACGAACTCCTCGACACCGGTGTCCACACCGTCCACCACCGGCTCGCGCGCCGCTGGCGGCGCGGCCGCGCGTTCCTCGCGGGGGACGCCGCGCATCTGCTCGGCGCGCTGGGGACCCAGGGGCTGGACGAGGGGCTGCGGGACGCCGAGAACCTCGCGTGGAAGCTGGCGCTGGCGTGGCACCAGGGCGCCTCCGAGGCGCTGCTGGACAGCTACCAGACCGAACGCCGGGGCGCCGTCACCGCCCGGCTGCGCGCCACCGACCGTGCGCTGCCGCAGCTGCGGGACGGCGGGGCGGCCCGGCTGCGGAAGGTCCTGCCGGGCACCGCGCGCGGGCACGCCACCCTGCTGACGGACGGATACCTGGGGCGCGGGCCGCTGGGCGCGCCGCCCTGCTACACCCGGTCCCCGATCGCCCCGCCCGCCGCACACGCCTCCGGGGCACCGGTCGCGACGCCTCCGGGCGCACCGGCCGAGGACGTTCCGGTGACGGCGGCCGACGGTTCCGTGACCCGGCTGCGCGCACGGCTGGGGCGGGGCCTGCTGGTGGTCCTGGTCGCGCCGGGCACCGGCGTCTGGGACGCCCGGCACTGGCGGTCGGCGGGCGTGATGCCGCAGCTCACCGACGCCGCCGCCCGGCTGCCGATGCCCTCGGAGGTACTGGTCGCCGAGTCCTACCCGGGCGCCGCCGCCCACACCGTCCTCCTGGTACGCCCCGACGGCCACCTCGTCACCACCCTGTCCGGCGTCCGCCCCGCCGAGCTGTACACCTGCGCGGACGCGGTCCGCGGCGGCCCCGCCGACGGCCCGGGACGACGCCCGACCCCTGCGTCCGGGGTGACGCGGGGGGACGGTGTGACGGCCATGGGGATGACGTCGATGGGCGTGGCGGCGGGAGCGGCCGCGACGGGTGTTCCGGTGGAGGTCGCTGTGGGGCCGGTGCTGGGGGATGGGGAGGCGCCGGGGCCGGGAGGTGCGGTGGCGGGCGGTGCCGTGGAGAGTGGTGCGGCAGCGGGGGCCTTGGGGGCAGGCCCGGTGACCGGGGCGGCGGACGTTGCAGGTCAAGGAGCGGCCTGGTCCGGGACGGCGGAGGCGGCTGAGGCCCGGACGGCGGAGGCCGACGGAGCGAGCGGCCGGGACGTCAGGGCATACGAAGAGGCCGAGGTCGTGGCGGTTCCCGGGGAGGCCCAGGTGTGGGGGCCGCGTGCCGAGGTGGTGACACGCTCTTCGGAGTCGGAGGGTGGCAGGGCCCCGGTGGGTCCGGTGGGCCCGGTGTCCGCTGGGACGCCGAAGGCGGCGGGCGCACGCGAGACCGATGGTGCGCGGGAGGCCAGCGCTGAGCGCGGGCCTGATGGCGTACGGGCGTCTGGTGCCGGAGGCGAGGCCGCTGGTGCAGGGAAATCCTGTGCCACGCCTGATGCTGACGATGTGGGGAACCCCGGTGGCGGACGCAGCGCCGGTGACGTGTGGGACGCCAATGTCGGGCGCGAGGCCGGTGGCGTGCGAGAGGCCGATGTCGGGCGTGGAGCCGGGGGCATGCGGGAGGCCGACGCTCGTCGTGAGGCCGATGTCCGCCCTGAGGCCGGTGGTTCGGCCGAGGGGCTGAGGGAAGCCGGAGGCTCCGGTGGCGGAGAACGCTCCGGTGACCGGGCGGATTCCGGCAGCCACGCGGAACCCGGAAAGCTTCCGCGTACCCCCGGAGGCGCCGAACCGGTCGGCCCCGCCGAAGGTGCCGGACACGTGGAACAGCCCGGACACGCCGACCGGGCGACGGGTTCCGAAGCGTCCCCGGATGCCGAATCGCCCACGGCCACCCAGCAGTCCGCGAACGCCGAACGGTCCAAGAGCGGGGCACACGGCGAGAGCCAGACGCCCGCCGAGAATCAGGCACCCGGCGAGAACGGAGTACCCGCTGAGGGCCGGGCACGCGCCGAGGACCTGCCGCACACCGACGGCACCGGGGGTGCGGCCACCGGGACGGTTCCTGGGGCACGCTCCGGGGCGGAACCGTCTGTTGACCCTGCCGATCCCTCCGTGTTTCACTCCGGGCGTGACTGAGCACGGCGCGCGATTCTGGCGGAGGGTCCATCTTGACCTGGTCCGCTACGCGGGCTGCACGTGTCGTCCGTCCTGCTGATCCGCCTTCTCCCCCACGCGGCCCCGCCCGGTGTCCCGGTCCCGGGTCCCGCGTACTTCGCGATCATTCAGGACGGTTGCCATGCCCGAAGTCCGTACCCCCGCCCGCCCTCGCCCCGGCTCCGGCGGCCCCATCGACGGCCCCGGAGCCGACGCGCTTCTCACCTTCGTCCGCCGGACCGCCACGAACACCTCCCTCGTCGCCTCGCTCCCCCTCCTCCCCGACAGCCGCACCTGGCTCCGGTTGGACGGGCCGGACGGCAGTGAGGCATGGCTGATCGGCTGGCCTCCGGGCACCGGCACGGGCTGGCACGACCACGGCGGATCGTACGGCGCCTTCGCCGCGGCCGGCGGCGAGCTGACCGAGCAGTCGCTGGCCGCCCGGCTACCCACCGAGGGCTGGAGGGCGCTGGAACTCGCCGAGGGCTTCGACCGGGAACGCACCCTGTGCCCAGGACACGGCCGGGCCTTCGGCCCGCACCACGTCCACCAGGTGCTCAACACCTCCCCCGACACCCACGCCGTCTCGGTGCACGCCTACTACCCGCCGCTCCCCCTGATGCGCCGCTACAGCCGCACCGGCGCCGTGCTGCGCCTCGAAGAGATCGAGACCCCGGAAGACTGGACGACCCCGAAGGACCGGACATGAGCGCCGTCGACGCCCTCCTGGAACAGGCCCGCAAGGAACTGGAACGCCTCGAACCCCAGCAGGCCGCCGCCCTCCGGGCGTCCGGCGGACTGCTGGTGGACATCCGGTACGCGGCACTGCGCGAGCGCGACGGCACCATCCCCGGAGCACTCGTCGTGGAACGCAACGAACTGGAGTGGCGACTCGACCCCACCTGCCCCCACCGCGCCCCCGAAGCCACGCACCACGACCTGCCGATCGTGATCGTCTGCGACGAGGGCTACGCGTCGAGCCTCGCCGCGCTCTCCCTCCGCCAACTGGGCCTGCGCCGCGCGACCGACCTGATCGGCGGCTTCCAGGCATGGCGCACGGCCGGTCTCCCCGTGACGGATGGGGCCCCCTCCCCGTGAGGGAGGACGGAGGACACCTCTCCCGACGGAGGAGGAACACCACCCCTGACCACGAACGCCCCAGGCACCCCGCATCACCGCTGCCGCATCGCCACCCGACAACACCGCACACATCGCACCGCTCCTGACACGGATGCTCCAGGCAAACCCCGCATCAGCTACCACGGCAGCACACACGAAGCGCCCGTCACCGAAACGCCCGGAACGGCATCAGGCCGCCGCCCCTCGCCCCCACACCAGCGCCCGGATCAGCCTCCCCGACGTCCCTCAGTCCCGTCCCCCTCGGCCCGTCAGTCCTGCGCCCAGTGATCCCACAGCTCCGGGTCCTCCCCCTCCTCCTCCAGTGCCTGCCGGACCACCCGGAGCGCCAGTCCCTCCGGGTATCCCTTGCGGGCCAGCATCCCGGCGAGGCGGCGTATCCGTTTGTCGCGGTCCAGGCCGCGGGTGGAACGCAGCTTGCGGGCGACCAGTTCGCGGGCGGTGTCCTCCTCCTGGGTGGGGTCGAGGCGGCCGACCGCCTCGTCGATCAGTGCGGAGTCCACGCCCTTGGTGCGCAGTTCCCGGGCGAGGGCACGGCGGGCCAGGCCCCGGCCGTGGTGCCGGGACTCGACCCAGGCGTCCGCGAAGGCCGCGTCGTCGATGAGGCCGACGTCCACGAAGCGGGACAGCACCGCCTCCGCCGCCTCCTCGGGAATGCCGCGCTTGCGCAGGGCGTCCCCGAGCTGCTTCCGGGTACGCGGGGCCCCCGTGAGCAGGCGCAGGCATATCGCCCGCGCCTGCTCCTCGGGCGTACGCGGTGGCCCCGGCTCGGCCCTCGACGAGGCGGGGCCACCGCTGTCCTCCTGGCCGCTGCGGCCCTGACGATGCTCGGCACCGCCCGTGGCACGGTGTGCCGGCTGGACCTCCTCGGGCCAGTCCGTTCGCCGTGTCATGGCGGGCTAGCCCTTGGCCGTGGCGGCCTTGGCACCCTTGGCGCCCTTGGCCGGAGCCGTCTTGGCGGGCTCACCGGACGCCGGGCCGGCCGCGTCCGCGCCGGGCTCCGCGTCCTGCGGCCTGACGCCGATGCCCAGCTTCTCCTTGACCTTCTTCTCGATCTCGTTGGCGAGGTCCGGGTTGTCCTTGAGGAAGTTGCGGGCGTTCTCCTTGCCCTGGCCGAGCTGGTCGCCCTCGTAGGTGTACCAGGCGCCGGACTTGCGGATGAAGCCGTGCTCGACGCCCATGTCGATCAGGCCGCCCTCGCGGCTGATGCCCTGGCCGTAGAGGATGTCGAACTCGGCCTGCTTGAAGGGCGGGGCGACCTTGTTCTTGACCACCTTGCAGCGGGTGCGGTTGCCGACCGCCTCCGTGCCGTCCTTGAGGGTCTCGATGCGGCGGATGTCGATGCGCACCGAGGCGTAGAACTTCAGCGCGCGGCCACCGGTCGTCGTCTCCGGGGAGCCGAACATCACGCCGATCTTCTCGCGGAGCTGGTTGATGAAGATCGCGGTGGTCTTGGACTGGTTGAGCGCACTGGTGATCTTGCGCAGGGCCTGGCTCATCAACCGGGCCTGGAGGCCGACGTGGGAGTCGCCCATCTCGCCCTCGATCTCGGCCTTGGGCACCAGGGCGGCGACCGAGTCGATGACGATCAGGTCGAGCGCGCCGGAACGGACCAGCATGTCCGTGATCTCCAGCGCCTGCTCACCGTTGTCCGGCTGGGAGAGGATCAGCGCGTCGGTGTCCACGCCGAGCTTCTTGGCGTACTCGGGGTCGAGGGCGTGCTCGGCGTCGATGAACGCGACGGAGCCGCCGGCCTTCTGGGCGTTCGCCACGGCGTGCAGCGTCAGGGTCGTCTTACCGGAGGACTCCGGTCCGTAGACCTCGACGATCCGGCCGCGGGGGATGCCGCCGACGCCGAGCGCCACATCGAGCGCGGTCGACCCGGTGGGGATGACCTCGATGGGTTCGTTCGGCCGCTCCCCCATGCGCATCACGGCGCCCTTGCCGAATTGCCGTTCAATCTGTGCGAGCGCGGCGTCGAGCGCCTTCTCGCGGTCAGTGCCTGCCATGGGTTCCACCCGATTTGCTTGAGTCGATCGCTTCACGTCCACGACGCTAACGCCTGCCACTGACAATGCGCCCGGACCCGGCTCCGGCCTGTGGATAACTCCGCGGAAGCCCACGCTGAACAGGTCGGACTTCCCATGAGAATGGATGTTCGATTTTGGTGTCAAGCGGCCGCGCCGCGGGACGGGGCCGTTGTCGGACCGCCGTGCGAGCGTGTGGGCGCGAGCTCGCGGAGAGCCGCCGGGAACACTGGAGTGGGCACGACGACAGGCAGGGGCGGGGAGCCGACCCTCGCCCCCGCCACGGCGTGCGACCGGGGCCCGGTGCCGGTCTACGCGTCGCCGCGTACGGCCGCCCCCTCGGCCTCCGGCTCCTCGGGGCGCTCGGGCGCCGTCCGCCCGCGGGCGGAAGACCGCATCCGGGCGAGGACCGACGCCCCGTCCCCGCGCCGTCCGCCACCGTGCACACGGGGGTCGTCGGTGACCTTGTAGCGCTTGACGTACGCCCCCAGGAACGCCTGGAGCGTCGCGGTCGCCGGGATCGCGATCAGTGCGCCGACCGCTCCCATCAGGGCCGTTCCGGCGATCACCGAGCCGAAGGCGACGGCCGGGTGGATGTCCACCGTCTTCGCCGTGATGCGCGGCTGGAGGAGGTAGTTCTCGAACTGCTGGTAGATCACTACGAAGGCGAACACCCACAGCGCGTACCAGGGGTCGACGGTGAACGCGATGAGGATCGGCAGCGCGCCCGCCAGATAGGTGCCGATGGTGGGGATGAACTGCGAGACCAGTCCGACCCACATGCCCAGCGCGGGGGCGTAGGGCACCCCCAGGAACTCCAGCAGCACATAGTGCGCGACCCCGGAGATCAGCGCCATCAGACCGCGGGAGTACAGGTAACCGCCGGTCTTGGCGACCGCGATCTCCCAGGCGCGCAGCACCTCCGCCTGGCGGCTGGGCGGCAGCACCCCGCACAGGGCGCGCCGCAGCCGGGGGCCGTCGGCGGCGAAGTAGAACGAGAACAGTGCCACGGTGAGCAGGTTGAACAGGCTTCCCAGCACCGTGGCGGAGACGGCGAGGACGTTGTTGGCGCTGTCCTGGACGTACTTCTGCAGCCAGTCGGAGTTGAGCAGGTTGTTCTGCACCTCCAGCCGCGACAGATGCGTGTGGAAGGTGGCGTTCGCCCAGCTGATGACGGAGTCCAGGTACTGCGGGAACTCCTCCACCATGGTCGCGATCTGCCCCGCGAGCATGGACCCGAGGAGCGTGACGAAGCCCACGGTACCCACGAGGATGCCGAGGAAGACGATGCCGGTCGCCAGCCCGCGCCGTACGCCCCGGGCCGCCATCCAGTCCACGGCCGGTTCCACGGCCAGCGCCAGGAAGAACGCGATCAGGACGTTGAGCAGCAGCGAGACCAGCTGGTGGAAGGCCCAGGTGGCGAGCTGGAAGCAGGCCACGAGGGCCAGCGCGAGCACCATGGCGCGCGGCAGCCAGCGCGGCATTCCCGTCGCGGGCCTCTCCGGGGAACGGGTGTCGTCGGTACGGGTCGTCTCTTCGGTGCGGGACACGGGCCAAGTGTCGCGCACCGCGGCGCCGCGTCCGGTCCGCGCCCGGGGCCACGGCGCGTCCGCCCGCGGGCCCGCGCCGCCCCGCTCAGCGCTTGTCGTACGGCACATCCATCGTGGCGCACACCACACGCCACACCTCTTTGGCGCCCCACCCGGCCTCCAGCGCCTCGTGGACGGTCCGCCCGCCGAGACCGGACATCACATGATCGCGTGCGAAGGAGTCGGCGTACGCCGGACCGAAGTGGTCCGCCATCCGCTGCCAGAACACCGTCAACCGCATGAATTCCGCTCCCTTGCCCGCTCGGCCGCGCGTTCGGCGGTCCTCGTCCCATGATGCGGCAGCAGGGCGCGGCCCGGGAGCGGTGCCGGACGGACGTGCGCACCGGGGGCGGGACGACCGGCCTCCGCCCCGGTGCGGGCGGTGTGTCCGTCAACCGCGCGCCCCTGGTGTTCCGCCGTGGGAGGGCACCGTCCCCGGGGCCGCTACCGGGCCCCGTGTCCGGCCGTACGGTCGGGGCATGGCCGAAAACGTCAGCTCCCCGCCGACCCCTCTGGACCGCGCCGAACGCTTCGTATGGCTCACCGCGAGAGTGCTCGAACAGCGGCTTTTCGCGTACCACTTCCGGGACGGCGGCACGGAGCCGGTGGAGACCGCGCTCGCCGCGTACCGCAACGACGACGGTGGCTACGGCCACGCACTGGACCCCGCTCTGCGCGGCCCCGTCAGCCAGCCGCTGCACACCGCCCGCGCGCTGGGCGTGCTGGACCGCATCGGGCGCTGCGACGGCCGCCATGTGGAGCGGATCTGCCGCTATCTGACGCGGGTGTCCACTTCGGAGGGCGCCCTGCCCGCGGTGCATCCCTCGCTGCGCGGGCTGCCGGCCGCGCCGTGGGTCCCGGTGCGGGACGACCCGCCGAGTTCGCTGCTGGCCACCGGCCCGGTGGTGGGGGCGCTGCACCGCAACGACGCCTGGCACGCCTGGCTGTTCAGGGCCACGGACTACTGCTGGGCGGTCGTGGAGTCGCTGGAGGACACCCATCCGTACGAGGTGCGGGCGGCCGTCGCGTTCCTGGACGGCGCGCCGGACCGCCCCCGGGCGGCGGCCGCGGCCCGCAGGCTCGGCGCGCTCGTCCGCGACCGGGAGCTGGTCCTGCTGGACCCGGCGCGGGCCGGCGCGGGCCCGGTGGCGCCCGGCTGCGCCCCCGGGGAGCACCATCTCGCCCACGACTTCGCGCCCGCTCCGGGGTCGCTGGCCCGCGACTGGTTCACGGACGGCGAGATGGAGCGGGCGCTGGACCATCTGGCGGCGGCGCAGCAGGAGGACGGCGGCTGGCCGGCGGCCCGGCACCGGTGGGCACCGGGGACGGAGCTGGAGGGCCGCTCCCTGGCGACGCTGGGGGCACTGCTGACCCTGCGCGCCTACGGGCGGCCCCTGAACGGGGCACTGCCCTGAACCGCCCCGGGGTGCGGGCCCGCGTGGTCAGCCGCCCAGCGCCCGCACCCCGGCGGTCACGGCCACGGCCACGGCGATGACCAGGAGGAACGGGGCCCGCAGCAGCAGTGCGACGGCCGCGGCGGCCACTCCGGCGGCCTTGGCGTCCAGCAGCAGGTGATGGCCGTCGCTGAAGGTCTGCTGGGCGGTGAGCGCGGCCAGCAGCGCCACCGGGAGGAGCGCCGCGAGCCGCTTGGCCAAGGGGCGCTCCAGCAGGCCCGCCGGGGCGAGCAGCCCGAGGTACTTGACGAGGTAGCAGCCGACGGCGGTGGCGCCGATGGCGATCCAGGTGGTCACGGGCGGACCTCCGGTGCTCCTGTACGGCGGCGTTCCTTGAGGTTGTGTGCCAGGAGGACGGTGGGCGCGGCGAGCGCCGCGAGCAGTACCGGGACGCCCGTGGGGAGCACTGGGAGAGCCACCACGACGAGGAGTACGGCGAGGCCGGCGACGGCGCGTTCCACGGTGGTGGTGAGCATCGGGGCGAGCAGCGCCAGGAAGACGGCGGGTCCCGCGGCATCCAGGCCCCAGGCGGCGGTGTCGCCGAGTGCTCCGGCCCCGAGGGCACCGGCGAGGGTGGTGAGGTTCCAGAGCACGTAGAGGCTCAGGCCGGTGACGGTGAAGCCGAGGCGGGCGCTGCGGCGGTCGGGCTGGGCGAGGGCGACGGCCGAGGTCTCGTCGATGATCCAGTGGGCGGCGAGCGGCCGCAGTGCCGCCCGGAGGCCGAGCAGGGCCGACAGCCGCAGCCCGTAGAACGCGTTGCGGGTGCCCAGGAAGAAGGCACCGGCTGCGGCGGTGAACGGGTTGCCGCCCGCGGCGAGCGCGCCGACCAGGGCGAACTGCGAGGCCCCGGTGAAGACCAGCAGGCTCAGCGCGCAGGTCTGGAGCAGGCCGAGGCCGGCGCCCACGGAGGTCACGCCGAAGGCGAAGCCGGAGAGGCCGACGGCGACACCGACGCCGAGGGCGTCCCTGACGACGGCGGAGTCCGGCCGGGCGGGCGGTGCGGCGCGCTCCCCCGGGGCGTGCGGTGCGGGCGGGGGCGGTGCGGCGGCGGCACCGCCCGTGGTGCGTGTCTGCGGGTTTTCTGCCACGTCCGGCACGCTAGGCGGCGAAAACCGCACGGTCTTGTACGTTCTTGCGCCGCCTTCGGAGCACGGCCGCCCGGTTTGTACCGCCTGCAGGGCGCGGACCTCAGCGGGTGCTCGCGGCGGCGCGTTCCCTGCGGTAGGCGCCGGGCGGGACGCCGACGATCCGGGTGAAGTGCCGGTTGAGGTGCGGCTGGTCGGCGAAGCCGACGGCGACGGCGGCAGCGGCGGGCGGGGTGCCCGCCTCCAGGAGAGCGCGGGCGCGGCGCACCCGGGCGTCGGTGAGCCAGGTGTGCGGGGGCATGCCGTACGCCTCCTTGAAGGCGCGCAGCAGCGCGAACGGGCCGGTGCCGACGGTCCGGGCCAGTTCCTCCAGGGACGGCGGGCAGGCCATCCGCGCGGCCAGCAGGTCCCGGGCCCGGGCCGCGGTCCGGGCTCCGGCGCCGAGGGGGGTACGGTGCGGCAGCGGGCCCCCGTAGCGGTCCAGGAGGCGGGCGATGGTGGTGCGCAGCAGGGTGTCGGCGGTGAGCGGGTCACCGGTCTCGGCCGCCCGGTGCACCGCGGTGATCATGCGGCCGAGGCGGGGGTCGTCGACAGCTGTCCCGGTGAACGCGGCGGTCCCGCGCAGCCGGGTCGTCTCCCGGGCGATGTCGGCGACGAGCCGGGCCGAGGGGTAGAGGGTGGCGTACGCCCAGCCGTCGCGGGTGCCGGCCCGGGCGCTGTGCGGCACCTCCGGGTTGATCAGGACGATGCCGCCGGGGCCCGCCCGGACGGCGCCGCCGGGCAGGCCGATCTCCTCGACGCCGTCGGTGACCGCGGCGACGACATAGCCCTCGTGGGAGTGGCGGGGGAAGGTGTGCCGTACGTAGCGGGCGCGCAGCAGGTCGAGGCCGGGGAGTCCGGCGCAGTGCCAGTGGCGCGCCCATTCGCCGCGGTGGCGCGGCGCGGCCGCCGTGACGTCCGTGAGCATGGGCCCATTCTGCGGTCCGGTGCGCCTGCGGCGGCGTGGGTGTCCGCACGGCGGACGGGACGGAAGGCCGGGTCGGGCCGCGTTGTCAGTGGTCCGGTGCAGGATGGAGGACATGGCCCAGGCAGCGTTCGACGCGTTCTCCCCCGCGACCCGCGGCTGGTTCACGGGTGCCTTCCGGGCGCCGACCGCGGCGCAGGAGGGTGCCTGGAGCGCGCTCGGCGCCGGGTCGGACGTCCTGGTGGTGGCGCCGACGGGCTCCGGCAAGACCCTCGCCGCGTTCCTCGCCTCGCTGGACGCCCTGGCGAGCGCCCCGCCGCCCGCCGAGCCGAAGAAGCGCTGCCGGGTGCTGTACGTCTCCCCGCTCAAGGCCCTGGCGGTGGACGTGGAGCGCAATCTGCGCAGCCCTCTGACGGGCATCCGCCAGGAGGCGGTCCGGTTGGGGCTGCCCGAGCCGGACATCACGGTGGGCATCCGCTCCGGGGACACCCCGCCCGCCGAGCGGCGCTCCCTGGCGAGCCGGCCGCCGGACATCCTCATCACCACCCCGGAGTCGCTGTTCCTGATGCTGACGTCGTCGGCGCGGGAGGCGCTGGCGGGCGTGGAGACGGTGATCGTGGACGAGGTGCACGCCGTCGCCGGTTCGAAGCGCGGCGCGCATCTGGCGCTGTCCCTGGAGCGGCTGGACGCGCTGCTGGAGCGGCCCGCCCGCCGCATCGGACTGTCGGCGACGGTCCGCCCGGTGGCGGAGGTGGCCCGCTATCTGTCGCCGGGGCGCCGGGTGGAGATCGTCCAGCCGCCGTCGGGCAAGCGGTTCGACCTGTCGGTGGTCGTCCCGGTGGAGGACATGGGCGAGCTGGGCGGCCCCCCGGGGCAGGAGGGCGGTCCCGGGGCGAAGCCGTCGATCTGGCCGCAGGTGGAGGAGCGGATCGCCGATCTCGTCCAGGCCCACCGCTCCACGATCGTCTTCGTCAACTCCCGGCGCCTGGCCGAGCGGCTGTGCAACCGGCTCAACGAGATCGCCTACGAGCGGGCGACGGGCGAGCCGCTGCCCGAGCAGCACTCCCCCGCCCAGCTGATGGGCGGGTCGGGTGCCGCCAAGGGTGCTCCGCCGGTGCTGGCGCGCGCGCACCACGGTTCGGTCTCCAAGGAGCAGCGCGCCCAGGTGGAGGAGGAGCTGAAGGCGGGCCGGCTGCCGGCCGTCGTCGCCACGTCCAGCCTGGAGCTGGGCATCGACATGGGGGCGGTCGACCTGGTCGTCCAGGTGGAGTCGCCGCCGTCGGTGGCGTCCGGTCTCCAGCGGGTGGGCCGGGCGGGCCACCAGGTGGGCGCGGTGTCGCGGGGCATCGTCTTCCCCAAGTACCGGGGTGATCTGGTGCAGGCCGCGGTGGTCACCGAGCGGATGCGGTCGGGGGCGATCGAGGCGCTGCGGGTGCCCGCCAATCCGCTGGACGTGCTCGCCCAGCAGATCGTCGCGATGACGGCGCTGGACACCTGGGACGTCGGGGAACTGCTGGCGGTGGTGCGGCGGGCCGCCCCGTTCGCCGCGCTGCCGGAGTCGGCGTTCACCTCGGTGCTGGACATGCTGGCCGGCCGCTACCCCTCCGACGCCTTCGCTGAGCTGCGGCCGCGCCTGGTGTGGGACCGCGTCGCGGGCACGGTCACCGGCCGCCCCGGCGCCCAGCGGCTGGCCGTCACCTCCGGGGGCACGATCCCCGACCGCGGGCTGTTCGGGGTGTTCCTCGCGGGCGACGCGCCCGGCAAGGGCGGCGGCGGGCGCCGGGTGGGCGAGCTGGACGAGGAGATGGTCTACGAGTCGCGGGTCGGCGACGTGTTCACGCTGGGCACGACGTCATGGCGGATCGAGGACATCACCCGCGACCGGGTGCTGGTCACACCCGCCCCCGGGGTCCCGGGCAGGCTGCCGTTCTGGAAGGGCGACCAGCTGGGCCGCCCCCTCGAACTGGGCCGGGCGCTCGGCGCCTTCCTCCGCGAGATCGGCGCGCTCGCCCCCGAGGACGCCCGCGCCCGGCTGGCCGCCGCCGGTCTCGACGACTGGGCGGCGGACAACGTCCTGGGCCATCTCGCCGAGCAGCGGCAGGCGTGCGGGCACGTCCCGGACGACCGCACGATCGTCGTCGAGCGGTTCCGCGACGAGCTGGGCGACTGGCGGATCGTGGTGCACTCCCCGTTCGGCGCGCAGGTGCACGCCCCCTGGGCGCTGGCGCTGGGCGCCCGCCTCGCCGAGCGGCACGGCATCGACGCCCAGGTGATGCACGCCGACGACGGCATCGTGCTGCGGCTCCCGGACGCGGACCTGATGGACCTCGGCCTCCTGGACGGCGGCGATCCCGTGACCGAGGGCACGGAGTACGACCCGGAGCGCTCCCCGGTGGGCGCCGACGACGTCGTCCTCGATCCGGGGGACGTCGACCAGCTCGTCACCGACCAGGTCGGCGGGTCGGCGCTGTTCGCCTCCCGGTTCCGCGAGTGCGCCGCCCGCGCCCTGCTGCTGCCGCGGCGCAGCCCCGGTAGGCGCACCCCGCTGTGGCAGCAGCGCCAGCGCGCCTCCCAGTTGCTCCAGGTGGCGAGCGAGTTCGGTTCGTTCCCCATCGTGCTGGAGGCGGTCCGCGAGTGCCTCCAGGACGTCTTCGACGTGCCGGGTCTGACGGAGCTGATGGCCGACGTCGAGGCCCGCCGGGTCCGTCTGGTGGAGGTCACCACGCCCGAGCCGTCGCCGTTCGCCCGCTCCCTGTTGTTCGGTTATGTCGCGCAGTTCCTGTACGAGGGTGACTCCCCGCTCGCCGAGCGCCGTGCCGCCGCGCTGTCGCTGGACTCCCGGCTGCTGTCGGAGCTGCTGGGCCGGGCCGAGCTGCGCGAGCTGCTGGACCCGGAGGTGCTGGCCTCTCTGGAGCGCGAGCTCCAGTGGCGGACGGACGACCGCCGGGTCAAGGACGCCGAGGGCGTGGCGGACCTGCTGCGGCTGCTGGGCCCGCTGACGGAAGCGGAGCTGGCCGAGCGGGGCGCCGATCCGGCGTGGCCCGGGGAGCTGGCCGCCGCGCGCCGGGCGATCAGGGTGCGGATCGCGGGGGCCGAGCACTGGGCCGCGGTCGAGGACGCGGGCCGGCTGCGGGACGCGCTGGGCACGGCGCTGCCCGTCGGCGTCCCCGAGTCGTTCACCGAGCCGGTCAAGGACCCGCTGGGCGATCTGCTGTCGCGGTACGCCCGTACGCACGGCCCGTTCACCTCCGAGCAGGCCGCCGCCCGCTTCGGTCTGGGCATCGCCGTCACCGACGGCGCCCTGCACCGCCTCGCGGCCGCGGGCCGGGTCGTCCAGGGCGAGTTCCGCCCGCTGGTCACCGCCGGGGACGG
>NZ_JCANQV010000053.1:0-26320 GCF_059553635.1 Candidatus Streptomyces philanthi | reverse complement strand
AACGAACGGTTCTCCTGCATCAGGACGACGACATGCCGGATGTCCCTCAGCCCGCCCCTCCCCCGCTCCTGCGGCCGCGCGGCCTCGGCGGCCAGCGCCTCCTGGAGCGACGGCGGCAGCAGCGACCCGGCCATCGCCGCCCCCGCGGCCGCCGCGCTCACTCCCAGTACGCGCCTACGGGATACCTCCGGTGCCACGTCCGACCTCCCAGTCGACGGTCAATGACCCTCCGCCGGGCCACTGCGTTGGTGCGACGGGGACGCTAGTGCGACTGCGTGACCTCGGACAGGTACCGAGATGACATTTCCGCGAACGAATGAGCGAACAACTTGACGCGAAGGGGGTACCGACCCGCCCCACCCGCATAATCGCTTGCCCGTCCGGTCATTACCGAGAACCATGCGGTCGATGAGCGACATACCCGAGCGGTGGAGCCAGGCGAGCGTCTACCCCGACATGTGGGCCGACCCCGATCAGGACCCGCGCAACAGTGACGGCCCCGGCCCGGGCGGCGAGTTGGGGACCTACGAGGACTACCTGTCGAATTACCGGCTGACCCTGCGGATGAAGTGCGAAGGACTGAACCCGGAGCAGATGGCGCGGCGGTCGGTGCCGCCGTCGACCATGTCGCTGCTGGGGCTGGTGCGTCACCTCGCCGAGGTGGAGCGGGACTGGCGGAACTGGATCGTTCCCGGGGAGCCGGCGCCCAAGCTGTACGGGGTGCGGGACGGGGACTTCGAGGGGGCCGCGGCGGAGCGGGAGCTGGTCGAGGGCGCCTTTGCCGATCTTGAGCGTGAGCAGGCGGCGACCGACGCGGCGCTGACCGCGCACGCGGACATGGATGCGCGGGTGGGGCGCGACGACTGCTCCGTACGGGAGCTGTGGGTCCACCGGGTCGAGGAGTACGCGCGGCACTGCGGGCACGCCGATCTGCTGCGCGAGTGCATCGACGGCCGGGTGGGGCAGTAGCGCGTCCGGCCCGTACGTCACCACCGAGCCCACGGACGCGTCGGCCTGAGGCCGGACGGTGACCCGTGGGTTCGGTTCGCGCTCAAGGCCCCTGGCCCTCCGCGGGCGCGGGGACCAAGGGCCCGCGTCGTCGTTCGGGGACGGGACGCGGGCGGTCGTGTGCGGCGGCGGCCGCATGATGAGCCGTACAGGTGCTGATCAGGTTTTCACCTTTCGAACTTCCATTCGCACCAGACGATTTTGCCGGGGTGACGGGCAGTGACGCCCCAGCGGTCGGCGACGGCCGAGACCATCAGGAGGCCCCGGCCGGACTCGGACTCGGGGGCGTGCGTGAGGGGGATGCGGGGCACGCCTTCGCCGCTGTCGTGAACCTCCAAGCGCAACACACCTCCCTCCCGCAACATCAGATACAGCCGAAAACCGCGACCGGGCGGTACGCCGTGCACCAGGGCGTTGGTGGTCAGCTCGCTCACGCACAGCAGCACCTCGTCGGACCGCCGCGCCATGCCCCAGTCACAGAGCACCTTGCCCGTGAAATCCCTGGCCAAAGGTACGGATCGGCGCTCCCTGCGGTAGAAGCGCTCGCGAACCCGGGGGAGTTGGAGTTCTCCGTTCATGGAGAGAATGTCACAGGGCGTGATTACGCTGGTCCAGAGAGTCAGACCGTACGGATCTGCCGTACGACGTCGGGCCGGTCCGCGCCGGGCCCGCAGCGGGAAGGGGACACCTCATGCATCCGGCGAACAACCGCAAGAAAACCACTTCGTGGCACCTCATCGGCGCCCAACTCAGCCACTTCCGTCAGCTCGCCCGCCTCACCCAGCCCGCACTGGCCGAAAAGGTCGGGCTGCACGAGGACACCATCGGCTCCATCGAACAGGGCCGCCGCCCCCTGAAACTCGACCTCGCGGAGCGGCTGGACGAAATCCTGGACACGAAAGGGGCGTTGGCGGTCGCCGTCTCCAAGGTCCCGGAGAAGGAGAAGCTGCCCGCGTTCGTCCAGGATCTGCTGGATCATGAGGCGGAGGCGGTGACGTTGCTGTCGTACGAGAACCAAGTCGTTCCGGGCCTCCTCCAGACCGAGGCGTACGCACGTGCCGTCTTCCACTGCCTTTACCCACCACTCGCCGCAGATCAGGCAGAGGAATGGGTTGCCGGACGCCTTGACCGGCAGAAGTTGCTCCAGAGGACGAAGCCTCAGCCGATGCTGAACTTCATCATGGATCAGGTGGTTCTGGAACGCCCCGTCGGCGGGCCGGACGCTATGCGCCAGCAGATCTATCACCTGCGCCAATGCGCCGAACTTCCCTTCCTAGGGCTCCAGATCATGCCGACCTCACGCGGTAACCATGCATCGCTGGACGGGCCGCTCACTCTGCTGGAAACGCCCGATCACGATCACCTCGCCTACATCGAAGCTCAGCGCATCAGCTTCTTGGTTGATGATCTGGATGAGGTAAGCGTGTACCAGCAGGTGTATGGGATGCTGCGGTCGCAGGCTCTCACCCCCGAGGAGAGCATGGGCCTGCTGGACAAACTGCTAGGAGAGTCATGACCAGCTCAGCAGCCCCGCGTACCCCCGCCGACCTCACCTGGTTCAAGTCCAGCTACAGCGGCAGCGCGGGCGGCAACTGCATCGAAGTCGCCTACGACTGGCGCAAGTCGTCGTACAGCGCCAGTGAGGGTGGCGCCTGCATCGAAGTCGCCTACGACTGGCAGAAGTCCACCCACAGCGGCAGCGCGGGCGGCGACTGCCTCGAAGTCGCCTACGACTGGACGAAGTCGAGCCACAGCGCCAGCGAAGGCGGCAACTGCGTGGAGGTTTCCGCCTGCCCCGCCGCCGTTCACGTCCGTGACTCCAAGGACCCCGACGGTCCGGTGCTCACCTTGAGCACCGGCGCCTGGGCCGCGTTCGTCACGGACGTGGCGGCCTGAGCCTGAGCGACGGCGACGGCGGCCGGGTTCAGCGGTCGAGCAGTGCCGGGGCGAGGCGGCGGAGCTGGTCGAGGCCGAGGGTGTCGTCGCCGTGGGCGAGCGGCTGGACGGCGACGTGGTCGGCGCCCGCGTCCAGGTGTGCCCGCACCCGGTTCCGTACGGCGTCCTCGTCGCCCCAGGCGACGATGGCGTCCACCAGCCGGTCGCTGCCGCCGTCGGCGAAGTCCTCGTCCGTGAAGCCCAGTCGGCGCAGGTTGTTCACATAGTTCGGCAGGGCGAGATAGCGCGGCGTGTAGACCTCGCGGGCGACGGCGCGGGCGGTCGCCGGGTCGGTCTCCAGCAGTACGGCCTGCTCGGGGGCGAGCAGAGGGCCGTCGCCCAGCACCTCGCGGGCCTGCGCGGTGTGCTCCGGCGGGACGAAGTAGGTGTGCGCGCCGTCCGCCCGTTCCGCCGACAGTTCCAGCATCTTCGGGCCGAGGGCGGCCAGTACGCGCGGGACGGGCCGCTCCAACGCGGGGACGGCTTCCACCGCGTCCAGCGCGTCGAGGTAGGTACGCATCGCGGCCAGCGGCTTCGCGTACGTATGGCCGCGCCCGCCCACCAGCGGTGCGTGGCTGGCGCCGATGCCGAGGACGAAACGGCCCGGGTAGGCGTCGGCGAGGGTGTGCGCGGCGGCCTGCATGGCGGTGGCGTCCCGGACCCAGATGTTGGCGATGCCGGTCGCGATGGGCAGGGTACGGGTCGCCGACAGCAGCAGTCCGGCGTGGCTCATCGCCTCCTTGCCGACGGAGCCCTCACCGAACCACAGGGCCCCGTAGCCCAGTTCCTCGATCCGCTGCGCCGCTTCCCGCCCGCGCGGCGCCGGCACCCCCGCCAGTACGGCGTGCCACACCCCGACCCGGCCGATCCGCGCGGCGAGCGAGTTCTGCTGCGTCATCTGTTCCTCCCGAATCCCGTCCCGCGCCGTCGTGCGCGCGACGCCGCCCCGGCAACTTGGCGATCTTGTCGCCTCACTGTGCACACAGCACCGGCCGCGCTCCGGGCATTCCCCGCCGGGGATCTTTCCGAGGACAACCCCAAGGGCCGGCCCCTTGCCACGTCACGGGGCGGCACATGACACGAGATGACTCCGGTTGGCGCCATCTGGCACCACTCTGGCGGCACTCGGCAAGCCGTAAAACGTCGTAATACTCATCACGCCAGATGCCGTCCTTTCACGTTCCCCCAGCTCAGACCGTTCCACGCAACAAACGACACCACCAAAGCTTGCCCATGACGCCAAAATGATGCCACCATGGCGCCATGGACCTCACTCCGTATGTCGACACCCTGCGTCGCGAACTCGCGGTGGCCGCCGAGGCAGGTGGGGAGGACGCCCGTGAGCTGGCCGAGCGGCTCACCGCTCCCCTGGAGGCGGCGACCCGTCTGGCCATGCTCCATGTGCTCTCCGCCGCGATGGACGAGATCACCCGCGAGCTCGCCCCGGGTGCGGTCGATGTACGGCTGCGCGGGCTGGACCCCGACTTCGTGGTGACACCGCCGCCCACCGGTGGCGGTGTCACCGCAGCGGCCGCCCCGCCCGTCGAACCGCTCCCGTCGCCGGCGCCCGCCGACGGTGACGAGGGCGGCACCGCCCGCGTCAACCTCCGCCTGCCGGCGCACCTCAAGGCACGCGCCGAGGAGGCCGCGGGCCGCGAGGGCCTGTCGGTGAACGCGTGGCTGGTGCGGGCCGTGTCGGCCGCGGTCGACGGCGGTACCCGGCCGCGTACGGCGGAGAGCACCCGCGCCCTCGGACAGAGCTTCACGGGCTGGGTGCGCTAGCGCCTGCCGTCAGCCCCCGCCTGCGCGACGTCCGGCACGCACACTCTCCGGGCGTACGACGGGGATTGACGCAAGAGCCTGGCCACGCACGCCCCTTCACACCCACCACGTCCCACCCGGGACACCCCACGGACTCAAGAGGACGGCACAGCCATGCCTTCTTTCGCCACTCCCGAACCGATTTCCGTCACCGCCCACGTGTCCGCCGGTTCCGTCCGGTTCATCGCGGGGGACCGTCTCGACACGGTCGTCGAGGTGCGGCCCCGTGACCCGAAGCGGGACCTGGACGTACGGACGGCCGACAAGACCGAGGTCACGTACGCGAGCGGCGTACTGAGCATCCGGACTCCCAAGCAGCGCACCCTTCTCGGGCGCACCGGCACCGTCGATGTGACGGTCGAACTGCCCGCGGGCTCGCGGATCGACGCGGCCGGCGCCTGGACCCAGGTGCTCGGTGAGGGGTGGCTCGGTGAGGTGCGGGTGAAGACCTCGTCCGGTGATGTCCGGTTCGAGGTGACCGGGCCGCTCCAGCTGACCTCGTCCCACGGCTCGATCAGCGTCGACCGGATCGAGGGCATGGCCGAGATCGCCACCCACTCCGGCAGCCTGCGCGTCGGCACCGTCAACGGTCCCGCCGCGTTGAAGAACGCGCACGGCACCACGACCGTCGGCACCGCCATGGGCGAGCTGCGGGTGAGCGGCGCCAACGGTGACATCGCCGTCGAGCACGCCGAGAGCTCGGTCACCGCGACCACCGCCCACGGCACCCTGCGCATCGCCGAGGTCAGCCGCGGCACCATTCAGGCGGAGACCTCCTTCGGGTCCATCGAGGTCGGCGTCCGCGAGGGCACCGCCGCCTGGCTCGACGTCAGCTCCGACCACGGGCAGGTGCGCAACACGCTGTCCGCCTCCGCGCCCCCGGAGCAGGCCGAGGACATCGTCAAGGTCCGGGCCCGGACCGGTTACGGGAGCATCGACGTGCGCCGTGCGCGGGCTTGAGCGCCGGCTCCTTCAGCCCGTCCACTCCTCAGTCACTCCGGCCTTCGTACGGGAGGGCTCCGCGGCCACTCCTGTCATGAGCACGCCGAGACTCCGTCCGATCGCCCCCAGCCGCCACAGAGGACACCCGATGCGCCACACCGATCCCGTCCCGCACGGCCTCCCCACGGAGCGCGACGCGGGCCCCTTCGCCCCGCCCCGCCGCATCACCCGGCTGCGCGACACCCGCCCCGTCAGCCCCCTGGTCTTCCCCGACGGGCACCAGGGCTGGATCGTCACCGGCTATGACGAGGTGCGCCGGCTCATGGCCGACACCCGGTTCAGCTCACGGCAGGATCTCGGCGTCCTCCATGTGCCGTACGAGATCCCCGGCATGCCCGTCGTCACGGAACCGTCCCCGCAGGTACCGGGCCTCTTCATCGCCATGGACGGGCCGGACCACACCCGGCTGCGGCGCAAGCTCACCGGTGCCTTCACCGTCAAGCGCATGAGAACGCTCGAAGAGGACATCGTCCGGATCGTCGAGCGGCAACTGGACGACATGGCGCGGCTGACCCCGCCGGTCGACCTGGTCAAGGAGTTCGCGCTGCCGGTGCCCTCACTGGTGATCTGCGCACTGCTCGGCGTCCCCTACGCGGACCGCGGCACCTTCCAGTCCCACTCCGCCACGTTCCTGGAAAGGGACCTGCCGCTCGACGAAAAGACGGCCGCGTACGGCGCGCTGACCACGTACCTCTCCGAACTGGTCACCGGGAAACGCGCCGCCCCCGGCGACGACATACTCTCCGACCTGGCCCGCCAGGACGACCTCACCACCGAGGAACTCACCGGCATCGCCTTCCTCCTGCTGCTCGCCGGCCACGAGACCACCGCCAACATGCTGGCCCTGGGCACCTTCGCCCTCCTGGAACACCCCGAGCAGCCGGCCGCGCTGCGCGCCGACCCGGACCTGCTGCCCGGCGCCGTCGAAGAACTCCTCCGCCACCTGTCCGTCGTCGACGTCCTCTACCGCTACGCCACGGAGGACATCGAACTCGGCGGCGAAACCATCCCCGAGGGATCGACCGTCCTCGTCTCCCTGCCCGCCGCCAACCGCGACCCCCGGCGCTTCGACGCCCCCGACACCCTGGACATCCACCGCAAGGCCCGCGGCCACCTGTCCTTCGGCCACGGCGTCCACCAGTGCCTCGGCCAGCAACTGGCCCGCGTCGAAATGCGCGCCGGCTTCGCCGCCCTACTGCGCCGCTTCCCGGACCTCAAGCTCGCCGTCCCCGCCGAGGAGGTGAGGCTCAAGACGGACATGAACATCTACGGGGTCCACGAACTGCCGGTCACCTGGACGGAAACGGGCCGGTAGAAGCGGCGGCGGGGCCCCGGCGGGACCGGTGAGTCGTCCCCGCCGGGCCGGACCATCGTCCCGGGAACGGTCACCGGTATCCGGACGCGTCGGCCGGCCTGCCGGGGGCCTGGACCTCGGGGAGGTACCGCCAGGCGTCCGGGCGGCTGCCGTCGCGGTCGGTGAACCCGTAGACCTGGGCGAGTCCGCCGCTGGACAACGACTGCCCGTTCCAGCGGCGGACCTCGGGATCGGCGGCCAGGGCGGCGACGGCACGTCCGACGTAGTACGGGGTCTCGGAGATGCAGAAGTGCGGCTCGCGTTCGAGGGCGTCGCGCCAGGTCTCCTCGGTGACACCGAAGTGGTCGAGCATGATCTCCGAACGCATCCAGCCCGGGGTGAGGGCCACGGCCGTGGCGCCCCTCGGGCCCAGTTCATGGCCCAGGGAGAAGGCCATACGGAGGACCGCGGTCTTGGCGAGGTCGTAGAAGAACGAGACGCGGTAGGTGTCCCGGTTGTACTCGGCGGTGCCGTCGGTCATCTCGACCACCAGCCCGCCCGGGTGGCGCAGCAGCAGCGGGAGCGCGTGATGGCTGGTGATCGCATGGGTCTCCACCGCGAGCCGCAGCAGCCGCAACCCCTTGTCGAGGTCGTGCTCCCAGACGGGAGCGTCCCAGGAGAAGAGGTGCTCACCGCCCCAGATGTCGTTGACGAGGACGTCCAACCGGCCCTGCTCGGCGGCGATACGGTCCACCAGGGCGCGGACCTGGGCGGGGTCCAGGTGGTCGGTGGGGACGGCGATGCCGCGTCCGCCCGCCTCCGTCACCAGGTCGGCGGTGTCCTCGATGGTCTCGGGGCGGTCGTACTCCGAACGCCGCTCCCGTGTGCTGCGTCCGGTGACGTAGACGGTGGCACCGGCCGCGCCCAGCTCGACCGCGATGCCCCGGCCGGCGCCCCGTGTCGCGCCTGCGACGAGCGCGATCCTGCCGTCGAGTGGGACTGTCGTACGTGTCGCGGCAACCATGTGCGTCCTTCCGTTTCCCTGTGCCTCGGATGCGCCGGACGCCCGTACGGGCGGCGGCACGGACGAGGATCACAGGGAAACCCGACACCTTTTGTCGGGTTTCCCCGACACGTCGGCCACCTCGGGGTGAACCGCGGACGAGGTGCCGTGGCCGGGCACGGACCGGCCCTCGCTCCTGGCCCGCACGTCTCCCCCGTCCCTGCGGAAACTTCGTGGACCTGACGGACCCGCGCTGCGATTGTCACCTCGTGCCCACCATCAACTCCTCTTCCGCGTCCCTCCCGTTGCCCGACGGTCTCGTCCTGCGGCAGGCGCGCCCCTCGGACCTCGATCAGATCAGTGCGCTGCTCACCGAACGCGGTGAGGCGGTCGATGCCGTGGACCACCGGCTGGTGGTCGAGGACCCCGATGCCGGTTGGTCCGCCTGTGCCGTGGTGGCCGACGGCGACCGGGTCGTCTCCACCCTCACGCTTCTGGACGAGGAACTCCGCGTCGGCGGCGTCCGCCTGCCGGCCGGTCAGGTCGAGCTGGTCGCCACCGATCGCGCCTACGAGGGGCGCGGGCTGGTGCGAGCGCTGATGCGCTGGGCCCACGAGCGGTCCGCCGCCCGTGGCCATGTCGTCCAGGTGATGATCGGCATCCCGTACTTCTACCGGCTGTTCGGCTACGAGTACGCCATCGACATCCCGCAGGCGCTGAGCGTGCGCACCCCGCCGCCTCCCGGTGAGGGCACTCCTGTGCTGCGTACCGCCCGGCCCGCGGACATCGCCGCGGTGGCGGCGTTGCAGGACGCGGCACAGGACCGGTTCGACGTGGCCATGCCGCACTCGGCGGCGTGCTGGCGCTGGCTGGGCAGCCATGACGCGAGCACCCTGCGGGTCCTGGAGCGCGACGGTGCCGTCGTCGCGGCGGGACGCACCTGGTCCGACGACGAGGAGATACTGCTGGCCGAGGGCGCCGCGTGCGACGAGGCGGCGGCCCGGGACCTGCTGCGCGGCGTCGCCGCACTGGCGCCCGGCGGCGAGACAAGGGTGGTCCACCGGGCGGGCACCGTGACCGCCGCCGCCTGGCAGGAGTACGTCGAGCACACACCCCGCGAGGAGGCCGAGCAGTACTACGTCCGCATCCCGGACGTCGCGACGCTGCTCGGCCGGCTGCGCCCCCTGTTCCGGGAGCGCCTCGCCGCCGCCGGAATCGACCACACCGGCCGGGACATCGTCCTGACCACCTTCGGCGCCCACTACCGCATCCCCGTACACTCCGACGGCCTCGGCAAGGTCGTCACCGGCGGCCCGATGCAGAGCCCGGCCGCCGCGGGCGGCGCCGCGGTGGCCCCCGACCACCTCCCCGCCCTGCTGTTCGGCCCCCACGGCATCGACGGCCTGACCCGCCTCCGCCCCGACGTCTACACAGGGGAAGAGGAGCTGTTCCGGGCGCTTTTCCCACCACTCAGCGCGGATCTGCTGACGTATTACCTGCCGTACTAGGTGGCTACCGCAGGTGCCGGCGCCCCTTTGGCGCCCCGCCCCGGGCCGACTCCGGGGCATGGGCCCTGACGGCCTTCGGGGCGGAGAACCCGGATGGCGATGCGTGAGCCCCCACGTACGACGGCCGCCTTCCCCGGAAACGTCCCGGGAAGGGCGGCCGTCCGCCGTGGACCGGGCCGGTCAGCCCTCGACGCCCAGCTTCTCCAGGATGAGTTCGCGGACGCGGGCCGCGTCGGCCTGGCCGCGGGTGGCCTTCATGACCGCGCCGACCAGGGCGCCGGCCGCGGCGACCTTGCCGCCGCGGATCTTGTCGGCGATGGCGGCGTTGGCGGCGATGGCCTCGTCGACGGCGGTGCCCAGGGCGCCGTCGTCGGAGACGACCTTCAGGCCGCGCTTCTCGACGACGGTGTCCGGGTCGCCCTCGCCGGCGAGTACGCCCTCGATGGTCTGGCGGGCCAGCTTGTCGTTGAGGGAGCCCTCGGCGACCAGCGCGGCGATGCGGGCGACCTGCGCCGGGGTGATCGGCAGGCTGGCGAGGTCGGTGCCGTCCTCGTTGGCGCGGCGGGCCAGTTCGCCCATCCACCACTTGCGGGCGGCGGCGGAGTCCGCGCCGGCCTCGACGGTGGCGACGATCAGGTCGACGGCGCCGGCGTTGAGGATGGACTGCATGTCGTGCGCGGAGACGCCCCACTCCTCGCGCAGCCGGTTGCGGCGGACGCGCGGGAGTTCGGGGAGGGTGGCGCGCAGTTCCTCGACCCACTCGCGGGAGGGGGCCACCGGCACCAGGTCCGGCTCGGGGAAGTAGCGGTAGTCCTCCGCCTCCTCCTTGATGCGGCCGGAGGTGGTGGTGCCCTCGTCCTCGTGGAAGTGGCGGGTCTCCTGGACGATGGTGCCGCCGGAGGAGAGGACCGCGGCGTGCCGCTGGATCTCGAAGCGGGCGGCGCGTTCGACGGAGCGCAGCGAGTTGACGTTCTTGGTCTCGCTGCGGGTGCCGAACTTCTCGGTGCCGTGGGGGCGCAGCGACAGGTTGACGTCGCAGCGCATCTGGCCCATCTCCATGCGGGCCTCGGAGACGCCCAGCGCCCGGATCAGCTCGCGCAGCTCGGCGACGTACGCCTTGGCGACCTCGGGGGCGCGGTCACCGGCGCCCTCGATGGGCTTGGTGACGATCTCGATGAGCGGGATGCCGGCGCGGTTGTAGTCCAGCAGGGAGTGGGAGGCGCCGTGGATGCGGCCGGTGGCACCGCCGACGTGCGTCGACTTGCCGGTGTCCTCCTCCATGTGGGCGCGCTCGATGTGGACGCGGAAGACCTCGCCGTCCTCCAGCTGTACGTCGAGGTAGCCGTCGAAGGCGATGGGCTC
Organism: Candidatus Streptomyces philanthi; assembly: GCF_059553635.1. Classification (NCBI taxonomy): domain Bacteria; kingdom Bacillati; phylum Actinomycetota; class Actinomycetes; order Kitasatosporales; family Streptomycetaceae; genus Streptomyces; species Candidatus Streptomyces philanthi. Next base: position 15,387 of record NZ_JCANQV010000053.1, on the reverse strand, counting down.
GTCGTACTGGGAGGTCTGGAAGTTCTTCGGCATGTCCGGATAGAAGTAGTTCTTCCGGGCGAAGCGGCACCATTCGGCGATGGTGCAGTTCAGGGCCAGGCCGATCTTGACGGCGGACTCGACGCCGGTCGCGTTGACGACCGGGAGCGAGCCGGGCAGGCCCAGGCAGGTGGGGCAGGTCTGCGAGTTGGCGTCGGCGCCGAGGGCGGTGGAGCACCCGCAGAACATCTTGGTCTTGGTGCCGAGTTCGACGTGCACCTCAAGACCCATGACGGGGTCGTAGGTGGCCAGCGCGTCCTCGTACGACACCAGGTCGGTGACAGTCACGGTGAAACTAACCTCTCAGGTCCGGCGCCGGTCAGCCCGCGAGGACGTCGTCGCTGTGGAGACGGCGCAGTTCGCGGACGAGGAGGGCGACACCGGTGACGATGGCGGCGGCGGAGACGACGGCGTCGACGAGCTGGAGCGTGTCCTGCTCCACCCGGGCCTTCTTGGCCTGCTTGACGACGCCCACGGCGCCGAACAGCGTGGAGCCGATGGACAGGTACATGCCGGGCTTGGACTTCTTGAAGCCCTTCGCCTTGTCAAGCTTTCCGCTCATAGTGCGGGTGCCTCCTCAAGCAGCGGGTGACCCCATCGTGCGGTGAACGCGGCCTCGACCGCGGCACCGACCTTGTAGAGCCGGTCGTCGGCCATCGCGGGCGCGATGATCTGGAGACCCACCGGCAGGCCGTCCTCCGGGGCCAGGCCGCAGGGCAGCGACATGGCGGTGTTGCCCGCGAGGTTCACCGGCAGGGTGCACACATCGGCGAGGTACATCGCCATCGGGTCGTCGGCCCGCTCCCCGATCGGGAAGGCGGTGGTCGGCGTCGTCGGCGAGACGATCACGTCGACCTGCTCGAAGGCCTTCTCGAAGTCGCGGGTGATCAGCGTCCGCACCTTCTGCGCGGAGCCGTAGTACGCGTCGTAGTAGCCCGACGACAGGGCGTACGTGCCGAGCATGATCCGGCGCTTGACCTCGGGGCCGAAGCCGGCCTCGCGGGTCAGGGCGGTGACCTCCTCCGCCGACTTCGTGCCGTCGTCGCCGACCCGCAGGCCGTAGCGCATGGCGTCGAAGCGGGCGAGGTTGGAGGAGCACTCGGACGGCGCGATGAGGTAGTACGCGGCCAGCGCCAGGTCGAAGGACGGGCAGTCCAGCTCGACGATCTCGGCGCCCAGCTCCTTGAGCAGCTCGACGGACTCGTCGAACCGCTGCACCACGCCGGCCTGGTAGCCCTCGCCGCGGAACTGCTTGACGACGCCGACGCGCATGCCCTCGACGCTGCCGTTGCGGGCCGCCTCGACGACCGGCGGGACCGGCGCGTCGATGGAGGTGGAGTCCAGCGGGTCGTGCCCGGCGATCACCTCGTGCAGCAGGGCCGCGTCCAGGACCGTACGGGCGCAGGGGCCGCCCTGGTCGAGGGAGCTGGAGAACGCCACCATGCCGTAGCGGGAGACCGCGCCGTAGGTGGGCTTGACGCCGACGGTGCCGGTGACGGCGGCGGGCTGGCGGATGGAACCGCCGGTGTCCGTGCCGATGGCCAGCGGCGCCTCGTACGCGGCGAGCGCGGCGGAGGAGCCGCCGCCGGAGCCGCCGGGGATCTTGGTGAGGTCCCAGGGGTTGCCGGTCGGGCCGTAGGCGCTGTTCTCGGTGGAGGACCCCATGGCGAACTCGTCCATGTTGGTCTTGCCGAGGATGACGACGTCGGCGGCCTTGAGCTTCTTGGTCAGCGTCGCGTCGTACGGCGGGATCCAGCCTTCGAGGATCTTCGAGCCGACGGTGGTGGGAATGCCCTCCGTCGTGAAGATGTCCTTGAGGGCGAGCGGGACGCCGGCCAGCGGGCCGAGCTTCTCGCCGCGGGCGCGCTTCTCGTCGACGGCGCGGGCCTGGGCCAGCGCGCCCTCGCGGTCGACGTGGAGGAAGGCGTTGACCTTCTCGTCGACGGCTTCGATACGGGCCAGGTGGGCCTCGGTCACCTCGACGGCGGTGACCTCGCCGGAGGCGATCTTCGCCGCGGTCTCGGCGGCGGTGAGCTTGGTCAGGTCGGCCATGTCGGTCACTCCTCCCCCAGGATCTGCGGCACCTTGAAACGCTGCTGCTCCTGGGCCGGGGCGCCGGAGAGCGCCTGCTCGGGGGTCAGCGACGGACGGACCTCGTCCGGCCGCATGACATTGGTCAGGGGCAGCGGGTGGGAGGTCGGCGGTACGTCTTGATCGGCGACCTCGGAGACGCGGGCGACCGCGCCGATGATGTCGTCGAGCTGTCCGGCGAAGTGGTCGACCTCGTCGTCCTTCAGCTCCAGACGTGCCAGCCGGGCGAGGTGGGCGACCTCCTCGCGCGTGATGCCAGGCATGCAGCGATCCTCTGGTGTTCTTGGCGGAGTGTTCTGGCGAACGGTGCTGTTGTCGCGGTGAACGTTTCGGGCCAATCCTATGGCGTGCGGATTCGGTCGTGCGAAACCGCTGCGGATCGGGGGGACGACGGGACGGGCGGGGGCCGCCGGAACGCGTCGGGACGGTGGGGCGGCCGGGGGCCGGTGCGTCAGTTCACGACCTGTCCCGAGGGGCGCTGCGCGGGCTTCTCCGACGCGAGGGCCGCCGTCTCCGAGGCGCGGCGCCAGCCGTGCTCGCCGCGGGCCCGCAGCCAGGCCGTCGTCTCGTCCGGGGGCATCGCCGCCGCCACCAGCCAGCCCTGGACGGCGTCGCAGCCCAGGTCGCGCAGGCGCTCCCAGGTCTCGTCGTCCTCGACGCCCTCCGCGACGACCAGCAGGCCGAGGGAGTGGGCCAGGTCGAGGGTGCAGCGGACGATCTCGGCGTCCTCGTTGTCGACGGCCAGCCGGGCCACGAACGAGCGGTCGATCTTGAGTTCGCTGACCGGCAGCCGGCGCAGGTGGACGAGGGAGGAGTAGCCGGTGCCGAAGTCGTCGAGGGACATCTTCACCCCGTGACCGGTCAGCCCGGCGAGGGTGTCGGCGGCCCGCTGCGGGTCCTCCAGCAGGACGTGCTCGGTGATCTCCAGCTGGAGGGCGCCGGGCGGGACGCGGTGGCGGGCGAGGCGGGCGGCGACCGCTCCGGCGAAGCCGGGCGAGTGCACATCGCGCGGGGAGACGTTGACGGCGACGGGGACCTCCAGGCCCATCGCGCGCCAGCGCGCCACCTGGGCGAGCGCGGTCTCCAGGACGTACTCGGTCAGCCGGGGCATCAGGCCGGACGACTCGGCGATGGCGATGAACTCGTCGGGCGGGACCCTGCCGCGGTCCGGGTGCACCCAGCGGACCAGGGCCTCCAGGCCCGCGACGCGGCCGTCGAAGCCGACCTTGGGCTGATAGTGCAGTTCGACGTCGCCGGCGTCGAGGGCGCGGCGGAGGTCACCGAGCAGGCCGAGCCGGTCGGGGGTGTTGCCGTCCCGCTTGGCCTCGTACAGCTCGACGCCGCTGCGGTCCCGTTTGGCCTGGTACATCGCCACGTCGGCGCGGCGGAGCAGCCCTTCGGCGTCCATGGCGTGTTCCGGGAAGACGGCGACGCCCGCGCTGGCCTCCAGGACGAGGGTGAGGCCGTCGAGGTCGAGGGGGGAGCCGAGGGCGGCGACGAGGTTGCGGGCGACCCGCTGGGCGCTGGTGAGGGAGTCGGTGGTGGGCAGCAGGACGGCGAACTCGTCGCCGCCGAGGCGGGCGGCCTCGGCGCCGCGGGGCAGGGCGTGGCGCAGCCGGTCGGCGATCTGGAGCAGCAGCCGGTCGCCGGCGAGGTGCCCGAGGGTGTCATTGACCGATCGGAATCGGTCGAGGTCTATCAGGACGAGGGCGGAACGGGCGCCCATGCGTTCCGCCTCGTCCAGGGCCGACCAGGTCCGTTCCAGCAGCCACTGGCGGTTGGGCAGGCCCGTGAGGGGGTCGCGCAGCGCCTCCTCCGCGCGGGCGCGGGCGATCCAGAGGGTGGAGTCCAGCGCGATCAGCGGGACCGCGAACAGCGGCAGCAGCAGCGGCGCGTGGACGGCCGTGACGGCGATGAGCGGGGCGATGCCCAGCAGGGCGATGCCGACCAGCGCCTGCCGGGTGACGGCGGTGCGGGTGATGCGGGGCAGTCCGCCGTTGCGCGGGGCGAGGGAGAGCCACAGCAGGGCGCGGGTGACCAGGAGGTAGCCGGCGGCGGCCGCGAGGACCTGCGGGAGGACGCCGATGTTCCAGGTCTCGGGGCGCCAGGGCTCGCGGACGCTGGGCTCGGCGCCGACGGCGGCGAGGCCGAGCGCCCCGGCGCCGACGCCCAGCAGGTCGATCGCGCCGTGCACCACGGCCTCGCGCCAGCGGTGCCGCCGGGCGGCGCCCACCAGGACGACGACGGCGAGGCTGACCAGGATGGCCGGCGTCCAGCCGTACAGCAGCAGGACGGCGACGGCGAGGGCGGCGCCGGAGCCCGTGCCGCTCCACCAGCGGTCGCGGCCCAGGGCGACCAGATGGCCGACGATGATGCCGGTGAGGACCGCCAGCGACCAGCCGGCGGCCCCGGTGGGGAAAAGCGCCCCGCCGTCACCGAGCGTCCCGGCGAGTCCCGCACAGAGCGTGAGGAGCGCCAGGACGACAAGGGCCGCGGGCAGCGCGGGCACGACAAACCGGCTAAGCCGCGGCGCCGTAGCGGCGCTGTCGGTCGGTTCCATTCCGATCCCTCTCACAGCCGGCTGTGCCCGCGCCACGGCAGGCGCACGTCTCAACAGTAGGCCGCGAACGGCCTTCCAGGGCAGCTGTCGGCGGCGGTTGCCCGAATGCGAACCGGCCATCCGGAACCCTCTGGTATGCGCCGTAGGAGTGACATCTCACTCTTCCTCAGGTGGAGTGACCGCCACTTCCCGGGCGGCCTCCGGACCCTGTTCGAGCAGCACCGCGAAGCCGTCGTCGTCCAGTACCGGAACCTTCAGTTGCATCGCCTTGTCGTATTTGGAACCCGGGTTGTCGCCCACGACCACGAATCCCGTCTTCTTCGAAACGGAACCTGTCACCTTCGCGCCGAGACGCTGAAGGGCCTCTTTCGCGCCATCTCTTGTGTGTGATTGAAGTGTGCCCGTCACCACGACGGTGACGCCTTCCAGAGGGCGCGGACCTTCTTCACCCGACTGCTCCTCCTCCATCCGGACGCCGGCCGCCCGCCACCGCTCGATGATTTCCCGGTGCCAGTCGACGGCGAACCACTGCTTGAGCGATGCCGCGATGATGGCCCCCACACCGTCGACGGCGGCCAGCTCCTCCTCGCTCGCCTCCCGGATACGGTCGAGGGAACGGAATTCCCGCGCCAGTGCCTCCGCCGCCACCGGGCCCACATGACGGATCGACAGCCCGGTGATGACCCGCGCCAGCGGGCGGTTCTTCGCCGCCTGGATGTTCTCCAGCATGGCGAGGGCGTTCTTCTTCGGCTCACCCTTCTGATTGGCGAAGAAGGTGACGACCTTTTCCTCACCCGTCTTCGGGTCGTGCTTGGGCAGACCCGAGTCGGGATCGAGGACGTACGACTTGATGGGCAGCAGCTGCTCGATGGAAAGGCCGAAGAGATCGCCCTCATTGCGCAGCGGCGGCTCCGCGGGCTCCAGCGGCTGGCTGAGCGCCGTGGCGGCGACATAGCCGAAGTTCTCGATGTCCAGGCACTTGCGGCCGGCCAGGTAGAACAGCCGCTCGCGGATCTGGGCGGGGCAGGCGCGGCTGTTGGGGCACCGCAGGTCGATGTCCCCCTCCTTGGCCGGCTGGAGTCCCGTACCGCACTCGGGGCACTCGGCGGGCATCACGAACTCCCGCTCCGTGCCGTCCCGCAGGTCGACGACCGGGCCCAGGATCTCCGGGATGACGTCGCCCGCCTTGCGGATCACGACGGTGTCGCCGATGAGGACGCCCTTGGCCTTGACCACGTCCTGGTTGTGCAGCGTGGCGAACTCCACCTCGGAGCCGGCCACCGTCACCGGCGCGACCACCGCGTACGGCGTGACCCGGCCCGTACGGCCGACACCCACCCGGACGTCGAGGAGCTTGGTGTTGACCTCCTCCGGCGGGTACTTCCAGGCGATCGCCCAGCGCGGCGCCCGGGAGGTGCTGCCCAGCCGCCCCTGGAGCGGGATCTCGTCCAGCTTGACGACCACCCCGTCGATCTCGTGCTCGACGGCGGTGCTGCGGGTCTCCGGGTCGCCGTAGCGGTCGATGAAGGCACGCACGTCCGCCAGGGAGTCGACGACCGCGTTGTGCCGGGCGGTCGGCAGGCCCCACTCGTGCAGCAGCTCGTAGGCGTGCGACTGGCAGTCGATGTCGAAGCCGCTGCGGGCGCCGATGCCGTGGACCACCATGTGCAGCGGGCGCGTCGCGGTGACCTTGGGGTCCTTCTGGCGCAGGGAGCCGGCGGCGGCATTGCGCGGGTTGGCGAACGGCGGCTTGCCGTCGGCGACCAGGCGTTCGTTCAGCTCCAGGAACTTCTCCATGGGGAAGAACACCTCCCCGCGGACCTCGACCAGCTCCGGCACCCGGTCGCCGCGCAGGCGGTCGGGGATCTCGGCGATGGTGCGGACATTGGGGGTGATGTCCTCGCCGGTACGGCCGTCGCCCCGGGTCGCCGCCCTGGTCAGACGGCCGTGCTCATAGGTGAGGTTGACGGCGAGGCCGTCCACCTTCAGCTCGCACAGGAAGTGGTACCCGGCGCTGCGCGCGTCGCCGCCCAGCTCGGCGGCGATCCGGTCGGCCCAGGTGGACAACTCCTCGTCGTCGAAGGCGTTGTCCAGGGAGAGCATCCGCTCGCGGTGCTCGACCTCGGTGAACTCCGTCTCGTACGCCCCGGCGACCTTCTGCGTCGGGGAGTCCGGGGTCCGCAGCTCCGGGTACTCGTCCTCCAGTGCCTCCAGGGAGCGCAGCAGCGTGTCGAACTCCGCGTCGCTGATGACCGGAGCGTCCTTCACGTAGTACCGGAAGCGGTGCTCCTCGATCTGCTCAGCGAGCTGCGCATGCTTCTCCCGTGCCGTCGCGGGCACCCCGGATGCCGTCGCGTGCCGTTCGCCAGCCACCGTCTTGTTCCTCCCGTGTCCTTGAGTGCCGTCACTCAGGGTTGTCTGCGAGCGAGGTCGCCGCCCGGACGCAGTGGGCGAGCACCATACGGGCATATGCGGGCGAAGCGCCCGCCAGCCCGCACGACGGGGTGACCACCACGGATCGCGCGAGAATCCCCGGCGCCAGCCCCAACCTGCGCCACAGCGTCCTGACCCCCATGACGCTACCGGCAGGGTCCGACAATCGGCCGTCCGTGCCGGGCACCACGCCCGTGAACAGGGCGGTCCCGCCCTCGACGGCCTCACCGACCGCCTCGTCCTCACGCTCGGTGAGCAGCGAGGCGTCGAACGAGATGCCGGTGGCGCCCGCCCGCCGCAGCAGGGCGAACGGCACGCCCGGCGCGCACGAGTGCACCACGACCGGCGCGTCCCCGGCGGCCGCGACCACGTCGCGCAGCGCGCCCTCGGCCACGGCGCGGTCCACGGCCCGGTGGGTGCGGTAGCCGCTCGCGGTGCTCACCCGTCCCTGGAGCACCGCCGTCAGCGACGGCTCGTCGAGCTGGAGGACGGGGACGGCGCCCGGCACCCGGCGCCGGACCTCCGCGAGATGGGCACGCAGGCCCTCGGCCAGGGAAGCGGTGAGGTCCCGGCAGGCGCCGGGGTCGCTGAGCGCCGCCTCGCCGTTGCGCAGCTCCAGGGCGGCGGCCAGGGTCCAGGGCCCGACGGCCGAGACCTTCAGGGGGCCGGTGTACCCCTGGGTGAACTCCTCCAGGGCGTCGAGGTCCTCGCCGAGCCAGGAGCGTGCCCGGCGGGTGTCGCGCCCGGGCCGGTCGCTGATCCGCCAGCCGCTCGGCTCCACATGGGCATAGACCTCGACGAGCATCCCGGCGGTCCGCCCGATCATGTCGGCGCCCGGCCCCCGGGCGGGCAGTTCCGGCAGGTGGGGGAAGTGCTCCAGCGATCCGGTGACGGTCTTCGCCGCCTCCCGGGCGTCCCCGCCCGGCATCGACCCGACGCCGGTCGCCGTGCCGGCCCCCCACTGGTACGTACTGTTCTCGCTCACCCGGGAAGGGTATGCGCCCGGCGGGCCGGCCCGGGGCGGGCGGCGGGTCAGTGTCCGGGGCGCACCGAAAGGTCGGTGATCTCCGCGTCCCGGGGCAGGTCGAGCGCGGTCAGGACGGTGGTGGCGACGGACTCCGGGTCGATCCAGCGGGACGCGTCGTAGTCCTTGCCCTCCTGGGCGTGGGTGCTCTCCTGCATGGGCGTCGCGGTGCGCCCCGGGTAGACGGAGGTGACCCGTACGCCGTTGTCATGCTCCTCGGCGCGCAGCGCGTCGGCGAGCGCCTTGAGGCCGTGCTTGCCGGCCGCGTAGCCGGCCCATCCGGCGTTGGCGCGCAGGCCCGCGCCGGAGTTGGCGAAGACGACATGGCCGCGGGCGACGCGGAGCAGCGGCAGCAGCAGCCGGGTCAGTTCGGCGGGGGCGACGAGGTTGGCGTTGAGCTGGCGCTGCCACGCCTTGGCGCCCATGTCGCCGACCGGGCCGAGTTCGACGACACCGGCGATGTGCAGCAGGGAGTCCAGGCGCTCGGGCAGCGGCTGGTGGCCCAGGGCCCAGGACAGCTTCTCGGGGACGGCGAGGTCACCGACGACCGTACGGGCACCGGGGAACCGTTCCGCCAGTTCCTTGGCGCGGCCGGCGTCCCGGGCGACCAGCCACAGGTCCTCCCCGCGCGCGGCGAGCCGCCGTGCGACCGCCGCTCCGATGCCCGAACCCGCGCCAGTGATCATGTGCGTACCCATGACAGTGATCCTAACGAGACCACAGGGGCGTACGGGACAGAAGGGGCGGACCGTGGGGCCCGCCCCCGTGGCTCAGGCCGTACCGCCGACCCGCTCCTCCAGGTACGCCAGCGCGGACGCGCCGTCCTCGGCGAAGAACGCCAGCTCGGACAGCGGGACCGGCAGGAAGCCCTCGGTCTCCATCCGCTGGAACTGGCTCTTGAGCCCGTCGTAGAAGCCGTCGGTGTTGAGCAGCACGATCGGCTTGCTGTGCATGCCGTGCTTGCGCAGCTCCAGGATCTCGGTGGCCTCGTCGAGGGTGCCGGTGCCGCCGACCAGCACCACGACGGCGTCGGCGCGGGCCAGCAGCTGGGCCTTCCGCTCCGCGAGGTCCTTGGTGACCACCATCTCGTCGGCGCCCTCGCGCGCCACGTGCGCCAGGAACTCGACCGACACGCCGATCAGCCGTCCGCCGGTCTCCTGGACCCCGTCCGCCACGACCTTCATCAGCCCGGTGTCGGACCCGCCCCACACCAGGTGGTGGCCGCCCTTGCCGATCCGCTGCGCGAACTCGCGGGCGGGGGTGACATAGCGGTCGTCGAGGTCGGACGCGGAGCAGAAGACGCAGATGTTCATGCGCCTCACCCTAGGGTCCCGGTGAGGCGCACCGCGGACCGGGGCGGGCACCTCGCAGGCGCCCGCCCCGCCGTTCCTAGATCAGGCCCTGCTCCAGCATGGCCTGCGCCACCCGCTCGAAGCCGGCGATGTTGGCGCCCGCGACATAGTCGCCCGGCTGCCCGTACCGCTCGGCGGTCTCGTAGCAGGTGTCGTGGATGGACCGCATGATCGCCGCGAGTTCACCCTCGGCGCGGGCGAAGGACCATGCCTCGCGGGCGGAGTTCTGCCGCATCTCCAGGCCGCTGGTGGCGACACCGCCCGCGTTGGCGGCCTTGCCGGGCCCGAAGGCCACACCGGCCTCCTTGAAGAGGGTCACCGCCTCCGGGGTCGCCGGCATGTTGGCGCCCTCGGAGACGGCCTTGACGCCGTTGCGGACCAGGACGCGGGCGGCGTCCCCGTCCAGCTCGTTCTGCGTCGCGGACGGCAGCGCCACGTCGCAGGGGACGTCCCACACGCACCCGCCGGGGACGTAGCGGGCCGACGGGCCGCGCCGCTCGGCGTACTCGGCGATGCGGCCCCGCTCGACCTCCTTGATCTGCTTGAGCAGCGGCAGGTCGATGCCCTTCTCGTCGACGACATAGCCGCCGGAGTCGGAACAGGTCAGCACCTGGGCGCCGAGCGCCTGCGCCTTTTCGATCGTGTAGATCGCGACGTTCCCGGAGCCGGAGACCACGACCCGCCGGCCGTCGAGTTCCTCGCCGCGCCGCTTGAGCATTTCCTGGGTGAACAGCACATTGCCGTACCCGGTGGCCTCCGTGCGGGCCTTGGAGCCGCCCCATTCGAGGCCCTTGCCGGTGAGGACGCCGGCCTCCCAGCGATTGGTGACGCGCCGGTACTGGCCGAAGAGATAGCCGATCTCTCGGCCGCCCACGCCGATGTCACCGGCGGGCACGTCGGTGTGCTCGCCGAGGTGACGGTACAGCTCGGTCATGAACGACTGGCAGAACCGCATCACTTCGGCGTCGGACCGGCCGTGCGGGTCGAAGTCGCTGCCGCCCTTGCCGCCGCCGATATTGAGACCGGTGAGGGAATTCTTGAAGATCTGCTCGAACCCGAGGAACTTGACGATGCCCAGGTTCACGGAGGAGTGGAACCGCAGTCCGCCCTTGTACGGGCCGAGCGCGCTGTTGAATTCCACCCGGAATCCCCGGTTGACGTGGATCTCGCCGGAGTCGTCCTGCCACGGGACCCGGAACATGATCTGGCGCTCCGGTTCGCAGACGCGCTCCAGGATCTTCGCCTCGCCGAACTCCGGACGGGCGGCCAGCAAGGGCTCCAGCGTCTCCAGCACCTCAAGGGCCGCCTGGTGGAATTCCGGTTCGCCCGGATTACGTCGTACCAGCTCCGCGTGCAGGGCTGCCGGTGCGACCGAATTGCTCACCGACGTGACCTTTGATGGCACTGACGTCATGACTTCTGATCCTTTCGTGGCCGACGAAAAGCCGTCCGCGGCCGGATTCTGCAAACCCCTGCCGAGACGGCTTCATGGTTCCCGTCGCGCCACCGAGCCTATTTGCCGACCCCGGACGCATCGAGCGTGGGGTAGGCGGAACGTGCGCGCGCCGCCCCTTCCCGCCAAGTTCCGGGGGACGGGAACGGCCGGACGGCGCCCTCACCGTCCGTGACGAAGACCGGCCCGCCGGGCGTCAGGCCCCGGCGCGGACCCGGCGCTCCGTGGCCGCGATGGTGGCCGAGCCGACGACGCGCGTGCCGTCGTACAGGACGATGGCCTGGCCGGGGGCGACCCCGCGGACCGGGGTGGTGAAGGTGACGTGCAGCCCGTCCTCGCGGACCTCGGCGCGGACCTCGGTCTCGTCGCCGTGCGCGCGGAGTTGGGCGGTGTACGTGCCGGGCCCGGTGGGGGGCGTGCCGCACCAGCGGGGCCTGATGGCGGTGAGGGCCGTGACGTCCAGGGAGGACGCGGGGCCGACGGTGACGGTGTTGTCGACGGGGGAGATGTCGAGGACGTAGCGCGGCTTGCCGTCCGGCGCGGGCGTGCCGATGCGCAGGCCCTTGCGCTGGCCGATCGTGTAGCCGTAGGCGCCCTCGTGCGTGCCGAGGCGGTTGCCGTCCTCGTCGACGATGGCGCCCTCGGCGGTGCCCAGGCGCCGGGCGAGGAAGCCGCGGGTGTCGCCGTCGGCGATGAAGCAGATGTCGTGGCTGTCGGGCTTCTTGGCGACGAACAGGCCCCGGCGGGCCGCCTCTTCGCGGATCTCCGCCTTGGTGGTGCGGGTGTCGCCGAGCGGGAACATGGCGTGCGCGAGCTGCCGGTCGTCGAGGACGCCGAGGACATAGGACTGGTCCTTGGCCATGTCGGAGGCGCGGTGCAGCTCACGGGTGCCGTCCGGGCGCTCGACGACCTGCGCGTAGTGGCCCGTGCACACCGCGTCGAAGCCGAGGGCGAGCGCCTTGTCCAGCAGCGCCGCGAACTTGATCTTCTCGTTGCAGCGCAGGCAGGGGTTGGGGGTGCGCCCGGCCTCGTACTCGGCGAGGAAGTCGTCGACGACGTCCTGCCGGAAACGTTCGGCGAGGTCCCACACGTAGAAGGGGATGCCGATGACGTCGGCGGCGCGGCGCGCGTCGTGCGAGTCCTCGATGGTGCAGCAGCCGCGGGCGCCCGTACGGAACGAGGTGGGGTTCTCGGAGAGCGCGAGGTGCACACCGGTCACGTCGTGCCCGGCCTCGGCGGCACGGGCGGCGGCGACGGCGGAGTCGACACCGCCGGACATGGCGGCGAGTACGCGGAGGCGGCGGGGAGCGTCAGTCATAGCCACTCCAGGGTAGACGGAACACGGGGCGGCCCCGAATGCGTTATCGGCTCGGGAGCCGGTGAGGTCCGGCGGACGGGAGCGGTGGATGAGCGGAACCGGCCACGGGCGCGGGATCAGCCGGCGCCAGGCACTGTGGATCGGCGGCGGCGCGGTGGCGGCGGGCGCCGCGGCCTTCGGCGCGCGCGACGAGATGGCGCGCTGGTGGTGGCGGATGCCCGGGAACACCAAGCCGCGCACGCCGGGCGCGGTCGACTTCCGGGGCGCCGAGTGGGTCGAGGCGTCCCCCGCGAATCTGCGCACCGCGAACCGCCCGGACGACTACCCCATCGACCGGGTGGTGATCCATGTCGTCCAGGGCAGCTTCGCGGTGGCGCTGAAGGTCTTCCAGGACCCGTCGCACGGCGCGGCGGCCCATTACGTACTGCGCGGGGACGGACACGTGGCGCAGGTGGTGCGTGAGCTGGACGTGGCGTTCCACGCGGCCAACCGCGGCTACAACGAGCGCAGCGTCGGCATCGAGCACGAGGGGTTCGTGGACCGCCCGGGGTCCTTCACGGACGCCATGTACGCGTCGTCGGCACGGCTGGCGGCGGACATCTGCCACCGCTACGACTTCCCCGCCGACCGCGAGCACATCATCGGGCACGCGGAGGTCCCGGGCGCCGACCACACCGACCCGGGGGCGCACTGGGACTGGGACCGCTATCTGCGGCTGGTCCGGGCCGAGCTGCGCGGGCGCCGTGGAAAGGGGCGCGCGGGGGGCACGGGCGCCGCCTGAGCGCGCCCCGGCGCTCAGCGCACGGCCGCGACGATCAGCAGCACCACACCGGCCAGCGCGCACACGCCCGTCGCGATGCCGTAGAGCAGGACATTGCGGTTCTCGGCCCGGAGCAGTTCCTCCTCCGACTTGACGGACATCACGAAGACGCCGCCCTCCGCGGGCGCCCCGACGGTGAGCCGCCCGTCCGCGTCGCTCGCCTCACCATTGACGAAGAAACGGCTGCCGGGACGGACGATCCACTCCTCGTAGGTGAAGCCGAGGGTGCCGTCGCCGCGGCCCAGGTCCAGGCTGATCGGGCCGATCTCCAGCCGGCCGCCGCGGGCCCCCTGGTGCCGCTCGAAGCGGTCGACGCTCTTCTCGGCGCCGATGACCTTGCCGTCACCGGGGCGGACCGCCATCGGGCCGGTGGCGTCCTCGACGAGGAACGCGGTGGTGCTGGAGCCCTCCGAGACCACCTGGGTGGCGGTGCGGCGCTTGCGGTCACCGTTGCTGTCGCGGTACGTCTCCTCGTACTTGCGGGTGATCCGGTGCCGGTGCCAGACGCATGCGGTGCCCTCGACCTGCGAACGCAGCGCACCGCTCTCGGGCGGGCGCGCGACGCCGACGACCTCGCAGCGGTAGCGGAAGTTGCCCTCGCCCGCAGCCTCCGCGGCGGCGGAGTGCAGGGCCCGCAGCTCCTCCACGGGCAGCGTTTCGGTGCGTTCCATCACCTCGGCCCGGACGTGGGACCTCTTCGTCATCCAGCCGCAGGCCGCCGCCGCGACCAGGGCGATCGCGGCCATCCACCACAGCACAGCGCTTCTCCCTCCACGGGGTCCGGCCGTCCCCCCGCGCCACCGGGCCGGAGCCCGCGCGCCGGCCTGTCACGGCCGCGGGCCGGACCGGGTTTCCCCGGACCGGCGACAGACCCTAGCCGAGCGTGCGGCGGGGCGCGGCGGACGGTCTCAGCTCAGCCCGGCGTTGCGGGCGCGGGCCACCGCCGGGCCGATGGCCGCGGCGAGTTCGGCGACGTCCTGCGCGGTGGAGGTGTGGCCCAGGGAGAAGCGGAGGGTGCCGCGCGCCAGGTCCGGGGAGAGCCCGGCGGCCAGCAGGACGTGGCTGGGCTGGGCGACGCCGGCGGTGCAGGCGGAGCCGGTGGAGCAGGCGATGCCCTGGGCGTCCAGCAGCAGCAGGAGGGAGTCGCCCTCGCAACCGGGGAAGGAGAAGTGCGCGTTGGCGGGCAGCCGTCCGGCCGGGTCCGGGTCGCCGCCGAGGACGGCGTCGGGGGCGGCGGCGCGCACCGCGGCGATCAGGTCGTCGCGCAGTGCGCCGATCTCGCGGGCGAACTCCTCGCGGTGCGCGACGGCGTGCCGGGCGGCGGCGGCGAACGCGGCGACGGCGGGCGTGTCGAGGGTGCCGGAGCGCACCTGCCGCTCCTGGCCCCCGCCGTGCAGCACCGGCACGGGGGTGTGGCGGCGGCCGAGCAGCAGTGCGCCGATCCCGTACGGCCCGCCGATCTTGTGGCCGGAGACGGTCATCGCGGCCAGGCCGGACGCGGCGAAGTCCACCTCGACCTGCCCGACGGCCTGCACCGCGTCCGCGTGCAGCGGCACGCCGAACTCCGCGGCGGCGTCGGCGAGTTCACGGACCGGCATGACCGTGCCGATCTCGTTGTTGGCCCACATCACGGTGGCGAGGGCGACATCGGCGGGGTCGCGGGCGATGGCCTCGCGCAGCGCCTCGGCGTGCACCCTGCCGTAGGCGTCGACGGGCAGCCACTCGACGGTGGCGCCCTCGTGCTCGGCGAGCCATTCGACGGCGTCGAGGACGGCGTGGTGCTCGACGGGGCTGGCCAGGACGCGGGTACGCGCCGGGTCGGCGGCCCGCCGCGCCCAGTACAGGCCCTTGACGGCGAGGTTGTCGGCCTCGGTCCCCCCGGACGTGAAGACGACCTCACTGGGGCGCGCGCCGAGCGAGGCGGCGAGCGACTCCCGCGCCTCCTCGACGGTGCGCCGGGCCCGCCGGCCGGCGGCATGCAGGGAGGACGCGTTACCGGTGACGGTCAGCTGCGCGGTCATCACCCGCACCGCTTCCGGAAGCATCGGAGTGGTGGCGGCGTGGTCGAGGTAAGCCATGGTGCGCACGATTCTACGAGCCGGGGCGGCGGGGCCGGGAGTGCGTACCGGTCGCGGGGGGGGTGGGGCACGTGGGTGGGGTGGGGTGGTGGGGATGTTGTGCGGTGGGGGTGGTGTGCGGGGCGGATGACGGTGGGGGCGCGGGGTGTCCTGCTGTCCGCCCCGGAGGACGGGACGGGGCGGGGTGTACGAGCGCGGGAGCCCGAGGGGCGCGGGAGC
>NZ_JCANQV010000052.1:0-26615 GCF_059553635.1 Candidatus Streptomyces philanthi | reverse complement strand
TCCGCCGCGCCGCCGGAACCGGCCACCGTCGTGGTCCGGCGCGGCGAGGAGGTGGGCGTCCTCGCCACCGATGTGCTCCTCCCCGGTGACCTCGGTCCCGGTGATCTGCTCGCCGTTCCGGTCACCGGGGCCCGTCCGCTCTCCCACCCGTGTGCCGTCCGCCCGCCGGTGGTCGCCGTCGCGGGCGGACGGGAGCGGGTGCTGGTGCGCCGCGCGTCGCCGGGGGAGGTGCGGGGAAGGGACGCCGAACAATAAAGGGGGGCGAACCGGTCCGCCGACCGCATACCCTCTTCCATGATCAGAACGAGGTGGTGGCGTGGTGCGCCGCGCCACCACCCTTCCCATGGAAGTTGCATGCCACGAATACCCTGGCCCCGCGCGCTCGCGCTGGGCCTGTGCGCCACGCTCGCCTGCGCCACGCCGGCGGCCGCCGCACCCGAGGACACCCCCGCGCCGCCCGTCCCGCAGACGGCCCCCTCGTCGCCCGACGAGGTGACGCGCCAGGACATCGCCGAGGCGCGGGAGACCGAGCGCTACTGGACGCCGGAACGCATCCGCCAGGCCGTCCCCGTGAACGAGGAGCCCGTCGGCGGGGACGCCCCGGCGGCGCCCGGCGGACGGAGCAAGCGGTCGCTCACCGAGCCCAGCCGGAAGGCGGACGAGGGGATCGCCACGGTCGGTGTGTTCCTCATCCGCACCGAGGACGGCGCGAACACCGCCGACCAGTTCTGCACGGCCGGCGTGGTGGAGTCGCCCACCAAGAGCCTGGTCATCACCGCGGCGCACTGCCTCAAGAGCGGCAAGCCGTACCGCAATGTGGCCTTCGTCCCCGGTTACCGCGCGGGCACCACCAAGGCGGGCCAGGCGGGCGAGACGCCCTACGGCGTCTTCCCGGTGAAGACGGACAAGGTCTGGCTCGACGGACGCTATCTGCGGGCCACGCCCGACGACGACGTCGACTTCGCGTTCGTCCGCGTCGGCCCCAACGCCGACGGGCAGCTGCTGGAGGACGCCACCGGCCGCGGCAACACCCTGACCAAGGTGGTCTCCACCAAGCTGGCGCGCAAGGACGTCACCGCCGTCGGCTACCCCGGCGGCCAGAAGACCCCGCTGCGCTGCACCCAGGACACCCGCGCCTTCCAGGGCCGCTTCCTGGAGATCCCGTGCGACGGCTTCCGGGCGGGGGTGAGCGGAGGCCCGTTCCTGGAGAACTTCGACGGCAGCCGCGGCGATCTGGTCGGCGTGGTCGGCGGCTACAAGACCGGCGGCCTCTACGACAACATCTCCTACGCCTCGCAGTTCGACGACGACGTCTTCCGCCTCTACCGGCAGGCGGTGAACGACTCCCCGCCCGATGTCGGCAGCCTCCTCGGCAACGCCGCCCGGTGGAAGGGCGCCGCGGTCATGACGGCGGGCCGCTTCCACAGCTCCTCGGTGCGCAACGGCAACGACGATCTGATCGTGCGCTGGAACGACGGTGAGGTCTCGCTGTTTCCCGGCGACGGACGGTACGGCCTCGGCAAGCCCGTACGCCTCACCGGCCCCAACTCCACCTGGAAGCACGCCTCGTTCCTCACCGCGGGCGACTTCACCGGCTCCGGCACCCAGGACCTCATCGTCCGCTGGTCGGACGGCGAGCTGACGCTCCACAAGGACGTCGACGAGAAGCGCGGGCTGCGCGACGAGATCCGGCTGCGCCCCAAGGGCAGCTTCTGGACGCGCGCCCACGGCATCGCCGCCGGCCGCTTCGACGGCGGCGACCGCGCCGACGACCTGCTCGTCCGCTGGTCCGACGGCCATGTCTCGCTCTACCCGAACATCGACGCCAAGGGCCTGCACGCCGAGAAGAAGCTCATCGGCCCCAACTCGACCTGGACCCACGCCCGTGACATCGCCGCCGGGGACCTCACCGCCTCCCCCGCCGCCGGGTCCGGACAGGACCTCTTCGTCCGCTGGTCCGACGGCGAGGTGACCGTCCACCAGGACGCCGCCCGCACCAAGCTCGCGACCGAGCGGCGGCTGCGCCCCGCCAAGTCCGCCTGGCTCAAGGCCACTCCGGCCGCCGTCGGCGCCTTCGGCGGCAGCCGCCGCGCCGACGACATCGTCGCCCGCTGGTCCGACGGCAAGCTCTCCCTCAACGCCGACTCCACGGCCACGTCCCTGGGCCGCGAGCGCACGCTCGTCCCCAAGCCGACGCGCTGACCCAAGGCCCCGGGGGCGCCCATGGGTGTGGGCGTCCCCGGGTTTCTTGTACGTTGCAACCATCAGTTGTAGGATGACCGGGCAACTGGGTCGGCCGCATCGCGGACCGCGGCCCGGACCCACCCGGAACAGGCGGAGGAACATGGCACTGCGGGCAGCGGGACGGCAGTCCCTGGTGGACACCGTTGTTGAGACACTGCGGTCCCAGCTCACCGAGGGGACCTGGCCCGTGGGCAGCCGCATCCCCACCGAGCACGCCCTCGCCGAGCAGCTCCAGGTCGGACGCAACACCGTCCGCGAGGCCGTACGGGTGCTCGCCCACGCCGGGATGCTGCACTGCCGGCAGGGCGAGGGCACCTTCGTGGTGTCCGCCGCCGACCCCGCCGCCGTGATGCGCGACATCCGCCGGGCCGGCACCCGCGACGTCCTGGAAGTGCGGATCGCGCTGGAGGCGGAGGCCGCCCGGCTGGCCGCGCTCCGCCACGAACCCGCCGACCTGGACCGGATGCGCCGTGCCCTGGACGCCCAGACCGCGCTGGAGGACGAGGCGGGCCAGCCCGTCTCCGGTAGCCGGGAGCTCTACGCCGACCACGACATCGCCTTCCACCGGGCCGTGGTCGAGGCGGCCCACAACACCGCGCTGACCGCGACCTACGGATGGTTCAGCAGCTCGGTGCGCGAGGCGCTGGTCAGCGCCCTCGACGACCAGGCGATGCCCAAGATCGTGCACGGCGACCACCGCGCCGTCCTGGACGCCATCGCCTCGGGCGACCCGGAGGCGGCGGAGCGCGCCACCCGCGCCCTGCTGGAGAGGCCGAAGCGGGCCGTGGAGGCCCTGCTCGCCGACCGCTGACGCCCCCTTTTCCCCCTTCTTTCTCACGGGCCCGGCCCGCCACAGCGCCGTGGTGCCGACCCGCGACCCCACGATTGGCGAGGTACGCACCCATGTCAGGGACCGCTCCCGACACATCCTTGATCGACGCCGAGGAAGACCTGGCCGTGGCCCCGCCGGTCGCCGCGGCCCGCCGCCGGCTGCGGGCGCACCCGGCGCTCCTGCTGGCCGGCATCGTGCTCGCCTCCCTCAACATGCGGGCGGCGCTGGCCGGGGTCTCCCCGCTGCTCGGCGAGATCGGTACGCACTTCCATCTGGCCGCCACCGCCAGCAGCCTGGTCACCACCATCCCGCTGGTCTTCATGGGCCTCGGTTCGATCATCGCGCCGAAACTCGCCCGCCGTTGGGGCACCGAGGCCGTGCTCTGCGCCGCGCTGGCACTGCTGTGCGGCGGCATCGTGCTGCGGATCGCGCCGCCCGTCGTCGCGCTGTTCGCCGGCTGTGCCGTGGTCGGCACCGCGATCGCCCTGCTGAACGTGCTGATGCCCGGCCTCATCAAGCGGGACTTCCCCGACCGCGCCGCCCCGATGACCGCCCTCTACTCCACCGCGATGATCCTCGGCGCCACCGTCTCGGCGGCCTCCGCCGTCCCGCTGGAGAACGCCCTGGGCAGCTGGCAGGGCTCGCTCGTCTCCTGGGCGCTGCTGGCCGCCGCCGCCGCGCTCGTCTGGATACCCCAGACGGTGATCGCCCGCCGCGGCACCCACCACGGCGAGTCCGCCGGCGCTCCCCGGCACACCACCGAGGACGGCCCCCGGCTCGGCCGCTCCGCGCTGGCCTGGCAGGTCACCCTCTTCATGGGCTCGCAGTCGCTGATCGCGTACGTCACCATCGCCTGGCTGCCGACGGTCCTCACCGACCACGGCATGAGCAAGGCGCAGGCCGGTCTCGTCTTCGCCGTCAGCACCCTGGTGCAGATGGCGGGATCGTTCGTGGTGCCGGTACTGGCCGGACGGATGCGCCGCCAGCGGATGCTGGGCGTCGCCGTCTCCGCGCTGATGGCCTGCGCCGTCGTCGGACTGCTGCTGTCCCCCGTGGCCGGGGCCTGGCTGTGGGCGGTCCTGCTCGGCGTCGGGCAGGGCGGTGCCCTGGGGCTCGCGCTGACGATGATGGTGCTGCGCTCCGGCGACCCGCACACCGCCGCCCGGCTGTCGGGCATGTCCCAGACCGGCGGCTATCTCCTCGCCGCGGTCGGCCCGCTGCTGCTCGGCGCCGTCCACCAGATCACCGGCGGCTGGACCGTCCCCCTCGCCCTCCTGCTGGTCGTCTGCGCGGGACTCGCCCTGCTGGGGCTGGGCGCGGGGCGGGACCGGCGGATCGGGGAGGAGGGGTAGGGGGCTGGTACGGGGCTTTGGTGGGGGCTTGGTGGGTGTCTCGGGTCGGGTCGGGTCGGTACAGGCGTAGGGGCGCGTGGCGGAGGACCGTGGTGTGGCGCCCGTGTGGCGAGGGGCGGGGCCGGGCTCGTACGCCGAGGCCCGGTCCTGGGCTCGTACGGTGGCGCCCCGTCCTGGCTCGTACGGTGGCTGAATGCCCGTCAGCCAGCCGGGCGAGCCCCCGCCCGCCCGACGTCCGCCGCACACCCGGCATCCACCGCACGCCCGTCGTCCACCCCGCTCGGCTCCACCCCACGCAGCTCCGCGTCGCGGGCGACGGCGCGCAGGGTGGCGCGGTGGACGGCGCGGGCGAGCCGGGCGCCCCAGAGGGAACGGGGGCCGGCGAACTCCTCCGCCCGGTTGCCGGGGCGTGGCGCCCGCGCGGCCACGCACACCGCGTCCGTCGGTGTCCCGGAAGCGGCGATGCCGTGCTCCAGCAGCGCCTGCACCTTGGCCTCGGTCGCCGTGGCGACCGCGTTGACCAGCGCGGCGTCGGTGAGCGGTACCGGCAGGGCGACGAGGATGTTGATCGTCCCCGGGCCCTGGTGCGGGACCCCGCCCCCGGACGCCGGGACCGCCGCCCACCCGGAGACCCCGACCCCGGCCGTGACCAGCGCCTCCGCACCCTCGTCCACGACATGCGTCCGCGTGCCGAGCACATCGGCCGCGGTCATCAGGCCGACTCCGAGTGCCGTGGTCCCGAGCGCCGTGGCCCCGTACGTCGCGGCCCCGGGCGCCCCGGTTCCGTATGCCGCGGCCCGCTCGTCCGCGGGGCGTTCCGCCCCCGCGTCGGCCGCGATCCGCGCGAGGTGCGCCCCCGGGTCGCGGCGCCGGTAGCCGTGCCCCACCTGGGCGTTGAGGACCCAGCGGCGTTCACCGATCCCGCCGCCGAGCACGGCACTGGAGATCATGCGCCAGCCGGGTCCGGCCCGCCACAGCAGCGCGGGCCACTCCGGTCCGGTGTCCTGGTCGGTGTACCGGACGGTCTCGGTGACGAGCAGCGGCGCGGAGGACGTCATCCGGCAACCCTACGGACGGCCGTCCCCACCGGACGCAGCTCCCTCCCGTACGCCCTGCGGCACAACCGCCCCTCCCCGTACAGAAACGCCGCACGGGCCCCGGTGTCCCCACCGGAGCCCGTGCGGCGGCCCGAACCCTCGGGCCTCCCGGAACCCGTGCGTCGCACGGTCCGCGTCGTCTACTCGTCGCCCGTCAGGGTCAGCGACCGCAGACGGCGTCCCGCGTACCAGGTGGCGCCGACCGTGACGACGGCCAGCAGGACGAGGGCGACGGGCAGTTGGACCTCGGAGGACAGCGCGCCGTCCGCGGCGGTCCGCTGGCCGACGGCGAGCGCCCACTGCTGCACGCTGAGGGTGCGGGCCCCGGCGACCAGACTGCCGATCAGCGACTCCCAGACCAGGGCGTAGACCAGGCCGAGGACCACGGCGTGCCGGGTGACCGTGCCGAAGAGGAGGAACAGGGCGCTGTAGGCGACCGAGGCGACCGCGGCGGCCACCGCGTACCCCACGGCGATCTGCTGGCTGTTGCCGTTCAGCACGAAGCCGGCGATCAGCACCGGTACGGCGGAGAACACCACTGCCGTACCGACCGCGACCAGCAGTTTGGTGAACATGATCGTCGACCGCGGGACCGGCTTGGACAGCAGATAGACCACCGAACCGTCGTCGATCTCCGGCCCGATCGCGCCCGTACCGGCGATCACGCCGATCAGCGGCACCAGCGTGGACAGCGCGAAGCCGCCCAGGACCGCCTTGGCCGTGAGGTCGTCGGCGCCGGAGAGGAAACGGACCGCGACGGCGATGACGATCAGCAGCGCGGGCAGCGCGAAGAGGATCGCCGCGCGGCGGCGGCCGAGCAGCCCGCGGTAGGTGAGGCGGGCGACGGTCGGGTGGAACAGTGCGGCCACCGGTGTGGCGGTGGAGCGCGGCGAGGCCGCGGGGGAGGTCGTGGACATGCGTCGGGACTCCTTTCCGGCCTCAGGCCGTGACGAGGTAGGAGAAGACGGATTCCAGCGACTCGTCGGAGGGGGAGACCGTCAGCAGGCGGATGCCGTGGTCGCGGGCGACGCGCGGCAGGAGTTCGGTGAACCGGCCGAAGTCGACGGCCTGGATGCGCAGCACACCCTCGGTGAGGTCCACCTCGATGCCGGACGTCGACGGGTCGGCGATCAGCGCGCCGGCCAGCGCCCGGTCGTCGTCGGAGCTGACGACGTAGCGGTGGGGGCGGTCGGTCATCAGCCGCCGGATCTTGCGGAAGTCGCCGGAAGCGGCGTGCCGTCCGGCCACCACCACCTCGATGTGCGAGGCGAGTTGCTCGACCTCTTCGAGGATGTGCGAGGAGAACAGCACCGTACGGCCCTCGTCCCCCATCTGCCGCAGCAGCTCCATCAGCTGCATGCGCTGACGCGGGTCCATGCCGTTGAAGGGCTCGTCGAGCAGCAGCACCGACGGGTCGTGCACCAGCGCCGACGCCATCTTCACGCGCTGCCGCATGCCCTTGCTGTACGTGGAGATCTTGCGGTCCTGGGCGTACTCCATCTCGACCGTGGCCAGCGCCCTGGTCGCGGCGGCGCGGCCGAGGCCGTGCAGTTCGGCGTTGGCGAGGACGAACTCCCGGCCGGTGAGGAAGTCGTACATCGCCTCCCGCTCGGGGACGATGCCGATGTGGCGGTAGATCTGCTCGTTGCGCCAGATGGCGGCGCCGTCGAGGGTGACCGTGCCGTTGGAGGGGGCGAGGAAGCCGCCCATCATGTTGATGAGGGTGGACTTCCCGGCGCCGTTGGGCCCGAGCAGACCGGTCACACCGGGACCGATGGTCATGGTGATGTCGTTGACGGCGACGACGTTGCCGAACCAGCGCGACACGTGGTCGATGTTCACAGTTGTCATGGGCGCGGCCCATTCCTTCGGGGGGTGGTGGCGGTCGACGGGCGGGCGCTCACAGCCCGGCCTTGCGGTAGCGGCGCATCAGCAGGGCGTAGCAGCCGGCGACGATGCCCAGCGTGACGAGGAGGTAGACGCCTCCGACGGCACCCGACGGCGCCACCCCGTACGGGAAGGAGGTGCGGCCGCCGAGGAACGCCGCCTGGAGGCCGTCGATGAGCGTGGTCGGCGAGAACAGCCCGAGCCAGCCGATGGTGTCCTCCCGGCCGTTGAGGGCGGCGATGCCCTGGACCGCGCTCACGGCCCCGTAGGGAATGGTCAGTACGGCGATGACCCCGGCCACGCCGAAGCCCCGGCGCGGGGTGAGGGCGGAGACCACCAGGCCGACCCCGGAGAACAGCACCGAGAGCAGCGCGACGGAGACCAGGCCCTGGCCCAGGCCCTTGGTCTGGTCGGCGAAGTCCATCTCGGCCAGCAGCGCGCCGGTGTAGAGGATCACCAGCGGCAGCGCGGTGAGGACGAACAGGGCGCTCGCCATGGCCGCGTACTTGGCCAGGACGTAGTCGATCCGCTCGATGGGGCGGGAGAAGTACAGCGGGATGGTCTTGAAGCGCAGGTCCCGGGAGACCGACTGGGGCGCCTGGGACGCGAGGTAGAGGCCGATGACGGCCTGGAGGAAGATCGCGTAGCGGGTGTACGAGACCGGGAGGCTGTTCGCCTTGGTCACCACGGCCACCGCGACCATGATCCCGGCGGGCAGGCACATCACGCCGAGCAGCAGCATCGGCAGCACTTTGGCCTTGGCCGAGCGGCCGAGTCCGTAGGCGCCGCGCAGGCTCTGGGTGAACAGCGAGCGGCGGGCGTACCCGCGGCCCAGACGCGGGCCGTCGTAGTGGCGGTAGCCGATGTTGTGGATGACGTCCTGCGCCGGGGCGGAGGTGGGGGTGTCAGACGGCATCGGGGGCACCTCCGTCCTGGGGCGCGGTCGGGGCGTACGGGGTGGCCGGTGGGAGGCCGGGAGAGACGGGGGCGGCCGCGGCGGCGGTGTCCGCGTCGCGGAACACCTCGGCGATGCGGTGTCGGCGCCGTTCCATGCGGACCAGGCCGAGGCCGAGGTCGGCGACGGTGTCCCGCACCAGGTCGAGGGTCCGGTCCCCGGCCGCCTCGATGTGGAGCAGATGCCCGGTGGGGGCCTGCCCCGGTACGTCGGGGGCGTCGGTGGCCACCGTGACCCCGGCGGCGGTGAGGGCGGCACGCAGCGCTGCGGTGCCGTCCGGGTGGGTGTCGGTGTCCGTGACCTCGACCGCGAGGGAGGTGGTGACCTGCGTGTACTCGTCGGTGGCGGAGGAACGCAGCAGGGTGCCACCGTCGATGACGACGACATGGTCGCAGGTGCGCTCCAGCTCTCCCAGGAGGTGGGAGGTGACCAGGACGGAGATCCCGAAGTCCGTGTGCACCCGCCGGATCAGCGCGAGCATGTCGTCCCGGCCGACCGGGTCGAGGCCGTTGGTCGGCTCGTCGAGGAAGACCAGCTGCGGGTCGTGGACCAGCGCCTGAGCCAGCTTCACCCGCTGCTTCATGCCGGTGGAGTAGCCGCCGATGGGGCGGTAGCGCTCCTCGTAGAGGCCGACGTGGCGCAGGGTGTCGGCGGTGCGTTCCCGGGCGGCGGTGGGCGGCAGCCCGGACATCCGGGCCATGTGCACCACGAACTCGGTGGCCGAGACGTCCGGCGGCAGGCAGTCGTGCTCGGGCATGTAGCCGACCCGTTCGCGGATCGC
Source organism: Candidatus Streptomyces philanthi (assembly GCF_059553635.1). NCBI lineage: Bacteria > Bacillati > Actinomycetota > Actinomycetes > Kitasatosporales > Streptomycetaceae > Streptomyces > Candidatus Streptomyces philanthi. The sequence continues at coordinate 17,467 of NZ_JCANQV010000052.1, read as the reverse complement.
TCCGCCGTGGGTGGTCACGTCCATGCCGAGTACGCGGGCGGTCCCCTCGGTGGCCGGGGCCAGGCCGAGCAGGATCTTGATGAGGGTGGACTTTCCGGCACCGTTGGCACCCACCAGCCCGGTCACCCCGGGGCCGATGTCCAGCGAGAGCCGGTCCAAGGCGGTCACCCGGGGGAACCGCTTGCTCAGACGTTCGGTCACGATCACAGTCACGCCTCGACGCTAGTGGCGCGGGCCGTGGGTGTCGTCCGCCCAGGCGGTGGTCTGCTCACCGCTCTCCTACCTCCAGGGGACGAGAAACCCGTAAGGGATGCCCTACCTCGGGCGCAGGGACGCCAGGGCCTGGGGACGAGGGCGGGGTCGGGAGGCGGTGGCCGGCGGGCCAGTGACCGCCGACCTGCGAGGGCAGGTGGTGACGCACCTCTTGACGTAGCCGCCGGTCATTGTCACATTCATCAATGTCACGTTACGGGCGCGTACCGCAACCACTTGCACACGGACGGATGGTGGGCGATGGCTTCTCCGACCTCGGCACCCCCCTCGGGGTCCCTCACACGCCCCGCGGAACTCCGCGGCTTCAAGGAGGTCCAGCGGCTCGCCTACGACTGCGCCGAGGCCGTCGCCGCCCAGCTCGAACCCGGCGTCACCGAACGCGACGCGGCCCGGATGCAACGCGTCTGGCTGCGCGAACGCGGCGTACGGGACTGGTTCCACCTGCCGTTCGCCTGGTTCGGCGACCGCACCGCCTTCGCCGGCTTCCGCATACCGCTCCAGTTCTTCCCCACCGACCGGGCGCTGGAGCCGGGCATGCCCTTCATCCTCGACATGGCCCCGATCCACCAGGGCTTCACCGCGGACATCGGCTACTCCGGCTGCCTCGGCCTCAACCCCCTGCACGACCGCCTGATGGCCGACCTCGGGGCGCACCGCGAACTCATCCTGCGCGAGGTCCGCGAGCGCCGCCCGCTGCGGGAGATCTACGAGGACGTCGAACGCCTCATGATCCGCCAGGGCTACGCCAACCGCCACCGCGCCTACCCGTTCGGCGTCATCGCCCACAAGATCGACCAGGTCCGGGAACGCCGCTGGACCCCCACCCTCTTCGGGTTCGGCACCCGCGCCCTGCGGGGCCTGGCCTCCGACGCCCTGCACGGCCACCGTGAGGGCTGGTCACCGCTGTGGAGCCCGTACTCCTTCTCCGACCATCCCCCGCAGCCGGGGATCTGGGCCGTCGAACCCCACCTCGGGTTCCGCGGCACGGGGGCGAAGTTCGAGGAGATCCTGGTCGTCACGGACTCCAAGGACCCCCAGGAGAGCGCCTTCTGGCTGGACGACGACCTGCCGCACGTACGCCGCCGGCCGGCGGCCGCGACCGCATGACCACGGCGCACGGGACGGACGGGCCGCGGAAGCGCGGAGCCGTCCGGGCCGCGACGACCGACCACCGGAAGCCGGAACAGAGCAGCGGTCCTGCCCCCGCACCGGGCGGCGGACCGGGAGGAGAGCAGACCATGCGCCAGGACCGTGCGGCCGGGACCGTCACCACGGCCGGACTCGAAGGGGCCCGGGAGCGCCGGGTACGCACCGGCGGTGTCGACCTCTGTGTCGCCGAACTCGGGGACCCGGACCGCCCCACCATGGTCCTGGTCCACGGCTACCCGGACAGCAAGGAGGTGTGGACCGAGGTCGCCCGCCGTCTCGCCGACCGCTTCCATGTGGTGCTCTACGACGTCCGGGGCTGCGGCCGCTCCACCGCGCCGCGGCCGCTGCGCGGCGGCTTCACCCTGGAGAAGCTGACCGACGACTTCCTGGCCGTCGTCGACGCCGTCAGCCCCGACCGCCCCGTGCACCTCGTGGGCCACGACTGGGGGTCGGTACAGGGCTGGGAGTTCGCCACCTCCCGGCGCACGGAGGGCCGGATCGCCTCCTTCACCTCGATGTCCGGCCCCTCCCTGGACCACTTCGGCCACTGGATCAAGCTGCGCATGACGCGCCCCTCACCCCGGCGCGCCGCCCAACTGCTCTCCCAGGGCGTCAAGTCCTGGTACGTCGGCATGCTGCACACCCCCGTCCTCCCGGAACTCGCCTGGAAGGGGCCCCTCGGCAAGCGCTGGCCGGCGATCCTGCGCCGCGTCGAGAAGGTGCCCGGCACCGGCTACCCGACCGCGTCACTGCCGACCGACGCCGCGCACGGCGCCTGGCTCTACCGCGACAACGTCCGCCCCCGGCTGCGCCACCCCCGCGCCGACGCCTACGCGCACTGCCCGGTCCAGCTGATCACGCCCACCGGCGACATGTTCCTCTCCCAGCGGCTCTACGACGACCTGGAGATGTGGGCCCCCCGGCTGACCCGCCGCACCCTGCCGACCGGGCACTGGGCGCCCCGCACCCGCCCCGACCAACTGGCCTCCTGGATCGGTGACTTCGTCGCCGCCCAGGAGGAGGACGGGCCCGCCCGGCCCGTCGTGGCGTCCGGCCCGTACGCGGACCGCTTCGGCGGGCAGCTGGTGCTGGTGACGGGGGCCGCCGCGGGCATCGGGCGGGCGACCGCCTTCGCCTTCGCCGAGGCCGGCGCCCGGATCATCGCCGTCGACCGGGACGCCGAGGGCGCCGCCCGCACGGCCGACATGTCCCGGCTGATCGGCGCCCCGGAGGCGTGGAGCGAGGCCGTCGATGTCGCGGACGCGGCGGCGATGGAGAAGCTCGCCGACAAGGTCGAGGCCGAGTACGGCACGGTCGACGTGCTGGTGAACAACGCCGGCATCGGTCTGTCCGGACCCTTCATGGAGACCACCACCGAGGACTGGAAGCGGGTCCTCGACGTGAACCTCTGGGGCGTCATCCACGGCTGCCGCACCTTCGGCAGGCGGATGGCGGACCGCGGTCAGGGCGGCCACATCGTCAACACCGCGTCCGCCGCCGCGTTCCAGCCCTCCCGGGCCCTGCCCGCCTACAGCACCTCCAAGGCGGCCGTGCTGATGCTCAGCGAGTGCCTGCGCGCCGAACTCGCCGGTCAGGGCATCGGGGTCTCCGCCATCTGCCCGGGCCTGGTCAACACCGGCATCACCACCAGCGCGCACTTCGCCGGTGTCCCGGCGGACGAGGAGCAGCGCCGCCGCGACAAGGCGGCCCGGCTGTACGGCATGCGCAACTTCCCGCCGGAGAAGGTCGCCGACGCCGTCCTGCGCGCCGTCGCCCGCGACCAGGCGGTGGTCCCCGTCACCCCCGAGGCCCACGGCCTGCGCTTCCTGTCCCGCTTCTCCCCTCGCGTACTGCGGGCGATGGCCAGGGTGGAGCCGCCGTTGTAGGGGCGTTGCGGGGGGGGGCGCGGCGCTGGGGTGAGTGGGCTTGGAGGTGCGGTGGAGCTGGTCCTGGGCCCCTGGGACCGGGGTCGGTCCCTGTGCGTGGGGAGCGCGCCTGCCCGTGTGGATGTGCCGTGCGGACGCGGCCCATCCGCACGGGCGGGGGCGGGCCCCACGGCCCGGGACGGCGGCCCATCCGCACGGGGCGAAACCGGCCCGAGTGGTGGCGGCCCGTGGGATCAGGGGCTCCGGCCCGAGGCAGCGGGCCGTGCGAGCGGGGCCAGGCCCCGGCCCACGGCAGCGGCCCGCGCGAGCAAGACCGGTTTCCTCGCCCCCACGCCCCGTACGACCAGCCCGCGCAGGCCGGAGGGGCTGCCAGGCCCCAAGGTGGGGCGGCCCCCGCGGGCGTGGAGGAGCGATGCCGTGCCGTGCGGGCCGGTCGTACCATCCCTCGCAGGAAGGGCCGTCGCGCACGGCCGTAGCCCGTCCGGTGTCCCCCGGCCGCACGTGCCGTGGCGGGTGCGGCGAGGCGCGCGGCCATGTCGTGAGGAGCACCACCGTGACCGAGCAGCCGCAGCCGGAGTACCGCATCGAGGACCTGGCCCATCTCAGCGGCACCACCGTACGGACCATCCGCGCCTACCAGGACCGCGGGCTGCTCCCGCGCCCCGAGCGCCGCGGGCGGGCCAATGTGTACGGCGGCGCCCATCTGTCCCGGCTGCGCCAGATCGCCGACCTGCTGGAGCGCGGCTACACCCTGGCCAGCATCAAGGAACTGCTGGAGGCGTGGGACGCCGGTCGTGACCTCGGCGGAGTCCTCGGGCTGGTGGCCGAGGTCGACGGGCCGTGGAGCGACGAGCAGGCGTCCCGCATCGGCCGCGCCGAACTCGACGCCGCGTTCGGCGGCGCCCCGGACGAAAAGGCGCTGGCCGACGCCGTGGAGCTGGGGGTCCTGGAACGCGTCCCGGGCGAGAAGGACGCGTTCCTCGTACCCAGCCCCCGGGAACTGGCGGTCGCCGTGGAACTGCACGCCGCGGGCGTCCCCCTCCTGGCGATCGCCGGGCACCTGCGGGAGCTGCGGGCCCAGGTCGAGCACATCGCCCGCCGCTTCCTCGACTTCACCACCGAGCATGTCTTCCAGCCGTACCTGGACCATCCGCCCACGGAGGCGGAGGCGGCCGAGGCCACCGCCCTCGTCCGCCGTCTGCGTCCGCTCGCCCAGCAGACCGTCGACGTCGAACTGGCCCGCGCCATGCGCATCTTCGCGACCCGGCATCTGCGCCATCTCCTCGCCGATTCCCTCCCTTCGTCCGACGAGGAGAGGGCAGCCGCCGTTCCGGCTCCCGCCGCTCCCCCGTTCACCGCCCCGGGGCCCACCGCACCGGCCCCTGCTCCCGGCGCCCCCGCCACCGCGGGCCCGCAGGGCGCGGAGCCCACCGAGGTGGTGGCGCTGCCCGCCGGGGTCGTGCGGGCCGTACGGGATCTGGTGGGTCCCGGGAACACGGCGGCCTTCATCGCCGCCGCCGCGGACCGCGAGGCCCGGGCCCGCGTCATGGACGCCCTGGTCCTCCCCTCCCCCACCGGCCACGACGCCCGGAAGGGGAGGAAGGAGCCGTAGGGGGCATGAGGGCCCGGGGCCGGTACGGCGATCGGGCTTTCCGCGCCGCGCCTCCCACGCGGGCCGCCGCCCCGGGCCTCCTTCTCCCTTCCGCTCTTGAGTTGTCAAGGACCGGGCCGGGCACAGCGTCGCGGGCCGGCGGTATCGCTCCGAGGGGCGTCCGGTGGTTGTCGTACGCGGCCGGGCTCACCCCTCGGGGTCGGGCAGCCAGTTGCCGTGGAAGCCGTACGGCACCCGCTGCGGGAGATGCACGGTGGCCACCGGGTCCGCGGAGAGGTCGTCGGCGTCGAGGATCACCAGGTCGCTGGTGTCGCTGGTGGCGTCGTAGACATAGGTGATCAGCCAGCCGGGGCCTCCCGGGGTGTCGTCGGCGGGGGCGAAGGCCGCTTCGCCGGGGGTGCGTCCGGGGCCGAAGTCGTGCCGGGCGACCGCGCCGGTCCGCAGGTCGTAGCGGAGCAGCGCGCCCGGTACGGGTCCGGTGCCGGGTCCTTCGGCCACGGTGAGATGGCCGTGGCGGGCGGGAAGCCCCGCGAGGCGGTCGTCGATACGCGGGAACTCGGCGGACCGGTCGTCGAGTTGCTCCTCGGTCACCGTTCCGGTGGCGAGGTCGATGGTCCACCGCCACAGATGGGCGGCCGGGTCGGAGCCGTCCAGTGCGGCATAGCGGGAGACATGGAGGACGATCCGCTGGTCGCCGTCGTCGTAGGCGTTGAGGGCGTGGAAGACGTAGCAGGGTTCGATGGGCAGCCAGCGGACCTCGCCGTAGGGGTCGTCGCGGCGCAGGACGCCGAGCCGGGCGCCGTACTCCGGGTCCCAGGCGTAGGGCATGCCGGGACGTTGTCCGGTGAAGACGAGCGGGAGGTCCATGAAGATGACATGACGGGACGTCAGGTGGAAGTCGTGCATCATCGTGGCCCCCGGTACGTCGATGGGGCGGCTGATGACCAACTCCCCCGCCGCTTCGGCCCGGTAGTAGGTGAGGTAGGGCGGCCGCACCGCGCCGTAGCCGAAGAAGTGCAGCTCCCCGGTGTCGGGGCAGATCTTCGGGTGGGCGGTCATGGCGCCGGTGAGTCGGCCCCCGAAGTCATGGGGCCCGAGGGTGTCGAGTTCCTGGCCGGGGCGGCAGTCGAGCACATAGGGGAGGGACGACTCGACGAGTGCCAGGGTGCGTCCCGCATGCCGGACGACATGGGTGTTGGCCAGGCCGGCCGTCGGGTCGTACCGTCCCTCGTCGTCGTAGACCCGGGCGCCGTCGGTGAAGGTGGAGGTGCGGACCCAGCGGTTGCGGTAGGAAGTGGCGCGGCCGCCGTCCAGCCGGACGCCGTGGACCATGCCGTCGCCGAGGAACCAGTGGGGCGAGGCGGCCTGCCGCGGGTTGGGGCCGTTGCGGAGGTACCACCCGGTCAACTCCGGGGGGATAGCGCCGGTGACCGGGAGGTCGTGGCGGGTCAGTTCGTCCATCACGGGGGCGAAGTTGCCCACGAGGTGGGGTGCGGGCGCGGACTGTGTGGTCATGAGGCCGGGACTCCCTCGATGTCGGGACGTGGGGCGGAGTGCTGCCGGAACCGGGCACGGACCCGTTCCGGGTAGACGGCGGTGAAGCGGAGGGGCAGAACGAATCCGGCGATCTGGAGGAGCACCAGGGGGAGCACACCTGCTCCCAGGGCGGAGACCGCCGCCTGCCCGAGGGCGGACAGGGTGAAGGCGAGGGCCCATGCGGCCGTGATGACGGCATTGAGCCGGAGGAAGACCGGGCTGTCCCAGACCTCCGGCGGTGCCGCCTTGCGGGCCATGGGGAGGGTGAAGGGGCGCCGGACGGCTATGGACAGCCAGGCGATCAGAGCGAGCCAGCCGGCCGACAGGGCACTGCTGTAGTCGCGGAGACCGCTGTCCGGCCGGGCCAAGGCCAGTGCCGTGAGCGCCGCGAAGTAGACGGCCGTGCCGTACTCCAGCAGGCGGTCGGCCGGTTTCCAGCCGGTGGCGCGGCCGGTGAGGAGCAGTACCGCGCAGACCGCCAGCCCTGTGAGCGTCCCCCATTGCCAGCCGAGCGTGGAGGCCGCGGCGAACGCCGGCCACGGCAGAAAGCTCCGCAGGTACTGCATGATCCCCCTCTTTCACGGACGGCACCGCCGTCGGCGACCGCCCGACATTCCAATGCAGACATGTCGAAGGTAGAAGGTGATCCTTTGATATGTCAAGAGTGGAATGTAGGGTGCATGACGTGAGTCTGAGACATGCCGTACTGGGCCTGCTGGCCGAATCCCCCGCCAGCGGCTACGACCTCATGAAACTGTTCAACGCGTCGCTGGCGAACGTCTGGCCGGCGACGCAGAGCCAGGTGTACGGGGAGCTGAACAAGCTCACCGACGCCGGTCTCGTCGAGGTGGCCGCCCAAGGCCCGCGCGGCCGCAAGGAGTACGCGCTCACCGAGGACGGTCTGACCGAGCTGCGCCGCTGGCTCACCCAGGTCGAACCCACCGGTCAGCCGCGCCACGACGGCCTGCTGCGGGTCTTCTTCCTCGGCGTGCTCACCCCGCTCGAAGCGCGGACCTACCTCCTCCAGACCGCCGAGCGCGCGGCCCGCATCCGCGCCGAACTCGACCGCCTCGCCCTGGACACCGACTGGGACGACGACATGATCTCGGTCTACGGACGGATCGCCCTGGAGTACGGCCTGCGCGGCTCGGCCATGGAGGAGGAGTGGGCGAAGTGGGCCGCTGAGGAGATCACCTCCGCCAAGGCCCGCCAGGCGAGCGAGCGCGCCCGCTCCCAGCTGCCGCCGGCCTCCGACTGACGTCGCCCCCCGGGAGCACGCGGGAGAAACCGCTCACACCCCGGGCGCCCCCCACACCGGGAACCACCGGGCGAGATCGCCCTCGATCTCCAGATCGTCGCGGAGCATCGCCCGTACCTGGAGTTCGAGCGGGTTGTCCCGCGTCTCACCGCCGCCCGCCAGGGGCGCGAAGGGGTAGAACGTGCCGCGCTTGTAGAGGTAGACGAGCGCCAGGCGCCGCCCCCGCGCATCACGGAACCCCATCAGCGAGCACAGCAGTTGCGGCCCGAACCCCGCCGCCTCCAGAGAGGTGTTGACCGCGTGCAGGTCGTTGACCAGGCTCGCGGTGTCGTCGGGGGCGTGCCGCGCCAGCATCCAGGTGTACCCGTAGGAGTCCTTGCTGAACTCCGCGGAGGCGCCGAGGAGGCCGCGGACCTCCTCCTCGATCCGGGCGAATCCGCCGCCCTCGACGCTCGCGAAGCACACCGACCCCAGGCCCGTCGGGTCAAAACCGGCCGCCGCCTGGAGGGTGACCGCGGCGGAGGGGAGGGCGAAGAGACGGTCGAGGTCGGGGCGTACCGGCTTGCTGCGGCCGAGAATGACGTCCAGGAAACCCATGTGCGCCGGTCACTCCTCGTTCAGGATCGTTCGGTGCTCGTTCGTGTCGCCCACTGATCGGCCGCAGAGGCCGCAGATCGGCGCCGGAGCGCGGGGCGGCGCTTCGGGGCGTTTCACGGCCGCCCCAGCTGGGCCGAGATCCGTCCCAGCTGGTCCAGGCGCTGCTCCAGGGTCGGGTGCGTGGACAGCAGCCGGGCGAAGCTCTCCGCGCTGAACGCGGGGGCGAAGTAGAAGGCGTTGAAGGGTTCGGCCTTGCGCAGATCACTGGTCGGGATGCGGGCCATCTGGCCGGTGATCTTGGTGAGGGCGGAGGCGAGCGCCGACGGGCGGGCCGTGAGGAGGGCGGCGGCACGGTCGGCGGAGAGCTCCCGGTAACGGGAGAGCAGGCGGGTCAGCAGGAAGCTGATCGCGTAGACGACCGCGCTGACGAGGGTGACGATCAGTACGGCGATGGCCGCGTTCTGGTCGCGGTTGCTGCGGCCGACGCCGCTCCACAGCGCGGCGCGGGTCATGATGCCGGCCAGGACGCCGAGGAACGAGGCGATGGTCATCACGGCCACATCGCGGTGCGCCACATGGGACAGCTCGTGCGCCAGCACCCCCTCCAGTTCCTGCGGCTCCAGGCGGCGCAGCAGCCCCGTCGTGGCGCAGACCATCGAGTTCTTCCGGTTGCGCCCGGTGGCGAAGGCGTTCGGCACATCGCTCTCGGCGACCGCCACCCGCGGTTTGGGCATGTCGGCCAGGGCGCAGAGCCGGTCGACGGCGCCGTGGAGTTCGGGTGCCTGCTCGGGCGTCACCTCGTGGGCGCCCATGCTGAACGCCGCGATCCGGTCGCTGAACCAGAACTGCGCGATGAACAGCGACCCCGAGATGACCAGCACCACCAGCCACGCGCCCTTCAGCAGCACCACCAGTGCCCCGACGAGGACGACGTACAGCAGACCGATGAAGAACATCGTCATGACCATGCGCGAGGTCAGTCCGCGGTCGGGGGCGAATCGGGTCTGTGCCATGGCTCCTCCACACGCGTCAGGTGCCGCGCGGTGCCGGGCCTCCCCCGTGCGGTCCCGCACACCGCACCACTGTCCCGATTCTCCCTCTTTGTGGCCCTGTGCGGGGTAAAGCGCAGATCAGCGGGTCGCCGGCGGCCGGGGACTCCCGGACCGCCGACGCGCCGCGGTCAGCCCGCCAGCTGGGCCGGTCCCTCGGTCACGATCCGCTCGAACACCGCGGGGTCGGCCGCGAAGACCGAGTCGGCGACCGGCCAGTGCAGCACGATCTCGTCGAAGCCCAGCTCGGCGTGGGCGCCGGCGAACTCCACGAAGGCGTCCAGGGACTCCAGCGGGCGCTCCGGGGTGAAGCCGGTCAGCAGGATCTTGCGCAGCCCGGCGGCGTCCCGCCCCAGATCGGCGCAGGTCTTGCCGAGCCGCTCGACCTGGCCGCGCAGCGCCTCGCGCGAGGCGGCCGCCGAGCCGCCCGCCGCCATCACCTTGGGGTCCCCGGTGGTCACCCATGCCTGGCCGTAACGGGCGGCGAGTTCCAGACCGCGCGGCCCGGTGGCCGCCACCGCGAACGGCAGCCTCGGCCGCTGCACACAACCGGGTATGTTGCGCACCTCGTGCGCCGAGTAGTGCGTGCCCTCATGGGAGACAACGTCCTCGGTCAGCAACCGGTCAAGAAGCGGCACGAACTCGCCGAAGTGGTCCGCCCGCTCCCGCGGCGACCAGGACTCCTGACCGAGCGCGGTGGCGTCGAAACCGCTGCCGCCCGCGCCGATGCCCAGGGTGATCCGGCCGCCGCTGATGTCGTCCAGCGAGATCAGTTCCTTGGCGAGGGTGACCGGGTGGCGGAAGTTCGGCGAGGTGACGAGGGTGCCCAAGCGCATACTCTGCGTTACTGTCGCTGCCGCCGTCAGCGTGGGGATCGCCCCGAACCACGGCCCGTCCCGGAACGACCGCCACGACAAGTGGTCGTACGTGTACGCCGCATGGAACCCGAGGCCTTCGGCCCGCCGCCAGATCTTCTGCCCTTCGGCCCATCGATGGATGGGGAGGATCACCGTGCTCAGACGCATGACCCCGACGATACGCGGGCCTCCTGCTTCCACGGATATGCCGACGGAGCAGATTCGGGAAGCCTCGTCGATGTCGCGATGCGGGCCGCTACCGTGGCGTCATGGGCACGCTGGACAGGGCCGAGCCTGAGGCCATGATCAACGAGGTGACGGTGGCTGATCTCATCGAGCGCAGCGCCGAATTGAAGGGGCGCCTGGTCACCTTCGCACAGAGCGCCCGCTTCGACCGGTGGTTGACACCCCTCCTGCTGGAGGCCGCTGGGCCTGAACGGCAGTTGGACGAGGGTGAGGCGATCCGGATCACCGACCACTTCATCCTGCGGTACCGCCTGCCGGACGGTTCGACCGTGGTGGACCGCTTCGTTGCCGGACGGAAGGACTTGACCGCGGCCGACCGGGAGATGCTGCTCGGCTGGCGTGACCCGGTCGAGGGCGTCTTCGAGGTCCGGCACAAGGACGGGGATGCCGTCGTCCTGCTCAACCTTGTCGACGACCTGGAGTACCGCACGTACTCGAACGTCGGGCGGGCGGCGTTCCGCGGAGTGTCCAAGGGGGGATTCCTCCATACCTGCCTGGTACCCGTCCACTCGGCCGGCGGGGCGTGGTTGGTGTCCGGGGCGATGACGAGCTACCCCAGGTCCAGCGCCACCGAGATCGCCCAAGCAGCCCTGCGACTGGCCACGCACCACCCCGAACTGGTCTTCCGCAACCCGGAGAAGATCGAGCAGGGCTGGCAGCGGATGCGGGAGGACCGGGCCGCGTTCATCGAGTTCTGCGGTAGCGACGAACTGGTCCTGCCACCTGCCGAAGCCGAGAACCTCCTCAACGCCTACTACCACCACCGCCAACAGGCCGCCGTCGCCGCACAGCCCAGCCATGCCCGACGCAAGCGGCTCCCCGGCCTGGACCTGCCCTTCTTCGAGCTGCCGTCAGAACTGGCGGACTCGGACACCATCGGCGTCCTCTACGACCAGGTCGACGGGCTCAACTTCTACGCCGACTACGGGATGCTGCGGGACCTCTTCGCGGAGCCCGCTCTCACAGGCCGCAGGCAGCACCAGGACCTGCTGCGCACATACCTGCGCGAGGAATCGATCACGCCACTGCCAATCCGTCGGCTGGCCGCCGCTCACCCGGAGACAGCGGACGCCGTGTTCCGGAAACTGCTGAGGAAGCCCGGATTCACCTGGAGCGAGCACGGTGACGCGCTGCTGCGCCGACGCAAGCCCTGGTATTACGAGAGCGCCCCGCGCCCCGGGGTGTCCGTGATCGGCGACCGTCTACGCGAGCTGCTAGGTGCGGGACGACGCTGAGCCCTTAGGCGGAGAAGCCCGGAAGATGACGCGCATACCGCAGTATGCTGGCTCCGTGGCTGATACGACCCGCATCACGGTCACGCTGCCCACCGAGCAGGTGGCGGAGCTGAAGAGGCTCACGGACAACGTCTCCGGCTACGTCGCGGAGGCGGTCGCCCGCCAGATCAGACACCAGCTGCTCGGCGAGGAGCTTCGCCGCTACGAGGAGGAACACGGCGCGTTCACCGAAGAGGAGCTGGCAGCGGCCCAGGCCAGGATCTTCGGCACGGCCGAGCACGAGGAGTCTGCGAGCGGCGCGTGAACCATCGCATCGAGACCGTCGTTCTGGACTCCCAAGGGCTGTCCGCCTGGATCTCACAGGACCGGGCCGTGCTCGCGATGATCCGATCCTTCCACTGGATGGCTGCCGATCTCGCGGTCTGCGTCAACACCATCGTGGAAGTCATGCACGCCCGGGTGAACACCGCCCGGCTGAACTGGGTGCTCTCCCAGATCAAGGTGGAAGGGGTGACCGAGCAGGCGGCCAGAGCCGCCGCCGGGCTGCTGAAAGAGGCCGGCCTGCACGGCCACAAGTACGCGATCGATGCCACCGTCGCCGAGCTCGCGCTCCGCCAGCCGGGCCCGGTGGCCGTGCTCACGTCGGACGTCGACGACATGGCCAAGCTGTGTGGCAACCGCGTCCGGCTCATCGCGATCTAACCTGCTCCGGACGGGACCACGACGTCCCTGAGGCTCGCCTTCCCAGGCCAGGCCGTGATAGGCGAACGAGGCTCGACTGAGGTGACAAGGGTGCCCAGCCGCATCCGGGAGGTCGCCGTGGCGGCCGCCGTCAGCGTCGGCAGGGCACCGAACCAGGTGCTGTCGCGAAAGCTGCGCCAGGAGAGGTGGTAGGTGTACGCGGCGTGGAACCCCAGTTCCCCTGCGCGCCGCCACTGCTCCTTGCCCCCCTCGGACCAACGGCGTACGGGAAGGATCACGGTGCTCAGTCGCATGGCCCCGAGCCCACGGCGGCGGCGCCGCGGGGCGCCGGGGCGAGCCGCCCTCGCCCACCGCGCGCCCTCCCCCGCCGTACGCCCCGCACGTCCGCCGTGCCCCGGCTCATCCGCGCGCCCCGGCGCACGCCTGTGCACCGCGGTAGGCGAAGATGGGCCCGTGACCGCTACCTCTCCCACCCCTCCCCGGCTGATCGCCACCGACCTCGACGGCACCCTGCTGCGTGACGACAAGACGGTCTCCGAGCGGACCGTGGCCGCGCTCGACGCCGCCGAGCGCGCGGGCATCGAGGTCTTCTTCGTCACCGGCCGCCCGGCCCGCTGGATGAATGTGGTCAGCGATCATGTGCACGGTCACGGGCTGGCGATCTGCGCGAACGGCGCGGCCGTCGTCGATCTGCACCGCGGCCGCCGCTTCATCGAGGTCAGCCCGCTGGAGGACACCGTCGCGCTCGCCGTGACGAAGGCGCTGCGCGAGGCTGCCCCGGGCACGACCTTCGCCGTCGAGCGCACCGGTGGCATCCACTACGAGCCGCTGTACCCGCCGTTCCACCTCGATCCGGCCGCGGTCACCGCGCCGGTGGACGTACTGCTCGCCGAGGACTTCGCGCCGCCGCGGGGCCCCGCCCCGACCGGGCTGGACGTCCCGGACGCGGAGCGGGACCCCACCGGCGGTGTCACGGGTGAGGCCTCCGATGTCACGGGGTACACGGCGGCCGGCACCCCGCAGGCCCCCCTCGGCACGGACACCTCGCTGGTCACCACCGGCACCATCCCCGTCACCGGCCCCGGTCAGCCCGTCCTCAAGCTCCTCGCGCACCACCCCGGCCTCGACCCCGACGCGTTCCTGGCGCTGGCCCGCGAGGTGGCCGGCGACCTCGCCTCGATCACCCGCTCCAGCCCCACCGCCCTCCTGGAGATCAGCGGCCTCGGCGTCAGCAAGGCGGGCACCCTCGCCCGCTGCTGCGCCGAGCGCGGCATCACCCCCCAGGAGGTGGTCGCCGTCGGCGACATGCCCAACGACATGGAGATGCTGACCTGGGCCGGGACCTCGTACGCCATGGCCAACGCGCACCCGGACGTGCTCGCCGTCACCACCGGCCGTACGCACTCCAACAACGAGGACGGCGTCGCGGCGGTCATCGAGCGGATTCTGGCGGGCTGACGGCGCACGGCCTCAGAGCGGTGCCGCCCAGGTCACCGTCGTACCGGTGCCGTTCTCCCCGATGCCGGGTCCGTAGCCGCTCGACCCGCCGAGCGACTCCGCGCGCTTGGCGAGGTTCTTGAGGCCGCTGCGGCGGCCGCCCGGCGGAATGCCCACGCCGTCGTCGGCGACCGTCAACCGCACGCCCTCCGTCCCGTCCGGCAGGGTCACCGTCGCGTCGACGACCACCTCGATCCGCGACGCCCGCGCGTGCCGGAACGCGTTGGACAGCGCCTCGCGCAGCGCCGCGATCAGGTTCTTCCCGGTCAGCTCCCCGACCCGGGCGTCGACCGCGCCGACGAAGTGGGCCGACGGCTGGAAGCCGAGCGGTACGGCGGCGGTGCCGATCTCGCGCAGGACCCGGGTGCGCAGCCCGGACGGCGCCTCGTCCGGCCCCTGCTGGAGCGCGAAGATCGCGGTGCGGATCTCCTGGATGGTGACGTCGAGTTCGTCGACGGCCTTGCCGACGCCCTCCGCCACCTCCGGCACCTCCGACCGGCGCTGGGCGCTCTCCAGCATCATCCCCGTGGCGAAGAGGCGCTGGATGACCAGGTCGTGGAGATCACGGGCGATACGGTCGCGGTCCTCGAAGACGGCCAGCCGCTCGCGGTCGCGCTGCGCGTCGGCCAGTACCAGCGCCAGCGCCGCCTGCGCCGCGAACTGGGCGCCCAGCGTCCGTTCCGCCTCGGTGAACGGGCGGGCGCCGGGGGCCCTGGGGGTGGCGAGCGTGCCGAGGACCCGGCCGCCGCTCTTGAGCGGCAGCAGCATGCTCGGCCCGAAGCGCTGCGCCAGCGCGGTGACCATCCGCGGGTCGGTGGCCGAGTCGTCGACGTACACCGGCTCACCGGCCAGGAGCTTCGCCGTCACCGTGCTGCCCGGCGGGATCTGGGCGCCCATGACCCCGGACGGGTCGTCCGCCGATACCGCGACGATCTCCAGCCCGCCCTCGTCGTCGGGGAGCAGGACGATGCCGGCCGCCGAGTCCGCCAGCCTGCGGGCCTGTTCGGCGACGACGGCGAGGGCGTCGTCCACATCGCTGCCCGCGAGGAGTTCGGTGGTGACCGCCACGGAGCCGTCGATCCAGCGCTCCCGCTGCCGGGTCGCCGCGTAGAGCCGGGCGTTGCCGATGGCGATACCGGCCTCGGTGGCCAGCACCCGCACCATGTGCAGGTCCTCCTCGCTGAACTCGCCGCCGCCGCGCTTCTCCGTCAGATAGAGGTTGCCGAAGACCTCGTCCTGGACGCGGATCGGCACCCCGAGGAAGGTACGCATCGGCGGATGGCCGGGCGGGAACCCGGCCGAGCGGGGGTCCATGGTGAGATCGGCGAGGCGTACCGCCTTCGGGTCGTGGATGAGGGCGCCGAGCAGGCCCTTGTGGCCGTCGGGCAGCCTGCCGATGCGCCGGTGGACCTCGTCGCTCACGCCGTGCGTCACGAAGTCCGACAGGCCGGAACGGTCGTCGGCGATGATGCCTATGGCCGCGTAGCGGGCGTCGGCGAGTTCGGCGGCGGTCTGCACGATCCGGTCGAGGGTGAGGTGCAGGTCGAGGTCGGCGCCGATGGTGCGCATCGCCTCCAGCAGCTGCGGTACCCGGGCGGTCAGTTCGGGGGACAGTCCCTGGAGGCTGCGGGTCGCCTCGGTGGCGGCGTCCATGGGATCGGGGTCCTTTCCCGCACGCCTGAGATCCGTGGGGTCCGAGGGTCCTGCCGTGGCTGCCATGCCTTGAGCCTAATAGGGGACTTTTGGCGGGAAAGTACCCGCATGCGGTCACCCAAGGCCGGTGGGGCCTACACGGGTACGGTCGCGGACCGCTCCCCGGCCGCCGCGTCCACCGCCCGCTCCCGCTCCAGCGTCCGCCGGAACGGCCCGTCGGCGGCGGCCAGCTCCGCGTACCCGCCGCGCTGCACCACCCGCCCCTGGTCGAGGACGAGCACCTCGTCGACCGCGTCCAGGCCGGTGAGCCGGTGGGTGATCAGCACCGTCGTCCGGCCCTCGGTCGCGGCCAGCAGATCGGCGGTCAACGCGTCGGCGGTGGCCAGGTCGAGGTGTTCGGCGGGCTCGTCCAGGACGAGGACGGGGAAGTCG
Organism: Candidatus Streptomyces philanthi; assembly: GCF_059553635.1. Taxonomy (NCBI): domain Bacteria; kingdom Bacillati; phylum Actinomycetota; class Actinomycetes; order Kitasatosporales; family Streptomycetaceae; genus Streptomyces; species Candidatus Streptomyces philanthi. The sequence goes on along the minus strand of NZ_JCANQV010000052.1, from coordinate 1,485 downwards.
GCGAGCAGCGCGCGGGCCAGGGCCAGCCGCTGCCGCTGCCCGCCCGAGAGCCGGGCGCCGCGCTCACCGATCATGGTGTCCAGGCCGTCGGGCAGCTCCCGCACCCAGTCCGCCAGCCGCGCCCGCCCGAGCGCGTCCCACAGGGCGCTCTCACCGGTGTCCTCGCGGTCGCGGAGGGCGAGCCGCAGATTCTCGCGCAGGGTGCTGTCGAAGAGATGGGCGTCCTGCGCGCACAGCCCCACCAGGCACCGCACCTCGTCGCCGTCGACCGCCGCCGCGTCCACCCCTCCGAGGGTGTACGTCCCGGCCTCCCGGTCCAGGAAGCGCAGCAGCACCTGCGCCAGGGTGGTCTTGCCGGAGCCGGACGTCCCGACGACGGCGACCCGCCGCCCGGCCTCCAGGGTGAACCCGACGCCGTCCAGCGCGGGCACCGACTGCCCCGGGTGGCGCGCGGCGAGATCCCGTACGACCAGCGGGAACGGCGCGTCGGGGGCGGGCACGGGTGCGGTCGGCTCCCGCACCGGCTCGGGCGCGTCCAGCACCTCGAAGACCCGCTCGGCCGCCCGCCGGGTGCGCTGGCGGTACTGCGTCGCCAGCGGCAGCCCGGCCACCGCCTCGAACGCCGCGAGCGGGGTGAGGACGACGACGGCCAGCGCCACCCCGTCCAGCCGTCCGGCGTGCACCGCCTGCACCCCGACGACGGCACAGGCGGCGACGGTCAGTCCGCACAGCAACGCCGAGAGCCCCGCTCCGGTCCCCGCCACGGCGGCCGAACGGGCCGCGAGCCGGGTCAGCTTACGGTCCGCGCGCCCCACCTGCTCCGTACGGGCGCCCAGCGCACCGGCGACCGTCAACTCGGCGGTGCCGGTGAGGAGTTCGACGACACGGGTGGCGAGGAGGCCACGGGCGGGCGCCAGTTGCCGCTCGGTCCGCCGGGCCAGCGCGCCCGACAGCAGCGGCACCCCGGCGCCGGCCAGCAGCAGCCCGGCGGCGAGCAGCGCGCCCGCCTCGGGCAGCAGCCAGGCGGTGAAGCCCGCCGCGCCCGCGCCGACCAGCACCGCCGCGCCCGCCGGCAGCAGCCAGCGCAGGAAGTGGTCCTGGACCGCGTCGACATCGGCCACCAGCCGCGACAGCAGATCGCCGCGGCGCCGCTCCTTCAGTCCCGCGGGCGCCAGCCGCTCCAGCCGCCGGAACACCGCGACCCGGACATCGGCGAGCATCCGGAAGACCGCGTCGTGCGCCACCAGCCGCTCGGCGTAGCGGAAGACGGCGCGCCCGATGCCGAACGCGCGGGTCGCGGTGACCGCCACCATCAGATACAGCACCGGCGGCTGCTGCGAGGCCCGCGAGATCAGCCAGCCGGACGTCGCCATCAGCCCGACCGCGCTGCCCAGCGCGAGACTGCCGAGCAGCAGCGCCAGCACGAAGCGGGGCCGCCGCGCACGGGCCAGGGCCCGCAGCCGCGACAGCGGTGAGCCCTCGGAA
>NZ_JCANQV010000051.1:0-26636 GCF_059553635.1 Candidatus Streptomyces philanthi | reverse complement strand
GGGAGCGCTGGAGCTCCGTGAACCGGGTGAAGACCGACCGGGCGTAATCGGGGGTCTGGAGAATTCCGACGATCATGGAGCTCTGCCACACGTGAAAGGTGCGCGTCGCCGCGTGCTCGGTGTTGAGGGCGTCCTGCACGGGCCGGTGTCCGGCGGCGAGCTGGCGGCGCCATGAGCGGATGCGGGACTCGAAGCCTCTCAGCCGGGCGAGGAGTTCGTCGTACACATCGGGACGGCCGGTGTGCTCCGCCCACCTCCGCAAGTCCTCGGGTGTAGGCGTGGTACGGCCGTTCTCCAGCTTGCTGACCTTGGACTTGTGCCATCCGCACTGCTCGGCGAGCCGGGTGCCGGTGAGCCAGCCGTCAGGGGCCGTGAGCCGGAGTTCCCGGAGTCGTGTTCCGAGCGCCTCGCGTGCCTTCTGGTAGTCCGTGCTCACCGGTGGAACCCCTGTTTCCGCTATCCGTCCGCGGTCGGGCGCGCCGCGAACTCCTCGTACGGGACGGCGTGGTGCATGGCCGCGTCACGCACCGTGGAGTACCGCACCACTTCGGCGGGCTCCGTGATCAGTTGGACGCCGACCAGTTCGTCGGCGTCGTCGAAAAGGAGCAGGGCGACCAGCCGGGAATCGAAGAGCCAGAAATCCTCGTCGGGCAGACCGAGCCGCCCGGCGTCGGCGCGCCGCAGTTGGAGGATCTGCTCCCCGACGGCGCTGTTGCGACGCGCGTTGTCGAGCAGATAGAGCTGTCCTGGGGTGGGCGGGTCGTCGACGACGCGGACGCGGACGAACCGCTTGCCGAGCGCGGCCTGCTCACGCCGTCGGGCGCACCACTCGGCGTCCCTGCCCTCCCAGTTCACGGGCTCGCCCCGGCTGAACTGCGCGTAGGTCTCGGTGATTTCGTCGGACGCGTAGCGCCTCCGGCTCTCCAGCCGCCAGGCCGTGTGCGCGAACCGGGTGAACAACCGGCCGAAGTCCTCCAGGTCGATGATCTTCTTCTCGCGTGTCCTGTCCTTGGGGCCCCAGTCCACGAGGAGTTCGCGGGGCACCACGACGGGTACCTCGCCCTCCCCGAGGTGGCGGAGCTGGGCAAGGTCCTCGGGGTCGGTGACGGGCGGACCGTGCACGATGACCTCTCCCGAGTCGAGGTCCTCGTGCACCGCAGGGCATCCGTCGTTGCCGGAGCCCGTGCCGTTGAAGCGCAGCCGTCGCGCCATGATCAGTTCCTTTCGCGGGGGGACTGACGCACCAAGCTTCTCCGTGCCGGATGTCTCATGCGCGTGATCCACGGGGCTCGTACGAGGAACAACGGGGAACTTCCCCATGGTGTCAGCAACTTCGGGGAACTTCCCTGGCGGCTCTCCACGCCCTCTTCCTACAGCGCTGTTCACGCCCCGCACCGGAACGTCGCCCCCGTATCACCGAGCGCGACCGTGGGGCGGCCCCGGTGCCGGGCGCCGCGCTCCCGGTCCGGTGGCCCCGAAAAGCCCCGCTCCCTCAGCAACGACCGAAAGGGCTGGTCCCGTGCAGCAGAAGCTCAAGGAAAACCGGCGGCAGGTGTCACCTGCGGACGCCCGCGTCGAACTGGGTCGGTTTCTCACGCTCTTCGCCGCCCGCCGCGAGCGCGGCGAGCGGGAATTCATGCCCATGTTCTCGGCACTGATCGACGCGGAATGGCACGCGATGCTGGGCGACCCGGAGGCGTACGCCGCGTTCTGCCGCGCCAACGGCGGTGTGGTCGCGCGGCATCGGCCGGCGCCCGGCTCCGGCCCGGTCGGCTGGATCGGCGCGTACGAGGCGGTCCACGGACCGCTGACCGCCGCGTGGTTCGCCGACGCGTCCGGTGTCGTCGACGAGGACGCGCTGGCCGCCTACGCACGTACCGGGGCGGTCGTGACCTCCTGGGACTGCGGGCCCATCTCCGGCGGCGACGGTGACGACGGAGTGACCGGGCCCTCCGCACCGCTCCAGGGAAACGCGGCGTGACCGGCTGCCGAAGGGTGCCCCCGCCCGGTGCGGGGGCACCGCCCGCGTGCGGCCCCCTGCGCCATGTCGCGAGCGGGGACGCCGAGCGCGTCGGCATGGGCCCCTACGCCCGCGCCGTGACCGCCAACTGCCCCTTTCTCGCGCCGTCCCTGCGCCGGGGCCTGGTCCGCTGGCACCGGTACGGGACCGGCCCCTCGGCCGGGGCCGACGCGGTGGAGGCCGGGGTGTTCGAGGCCGGGGCATGGGCCGCCGAAAGCATCCGGGCCCGGCGCACCGTGGGTCCCGGAGTCTGCGAGGTGATCGTCCTCGACGGGGGACTCCGGCCGAACGACGGGCGCGTGCTGCGGTGGCCGCACTGGGCGCTCAAGCTTCTGTACGCCCCGGTCGGGGTGATGTTCGGCAGGTTCGCTCCCGCCGACCGGCGCACCGACCGTTCCGGGCGTCCGGTCCCGGCCCCGCCGGTCCCCCTTCTCGCCGTGCGTCCGGCACTCGTCTCCCTCGATCCCGCGCTGCTGCCCTCCACCCCGCGCCTTGCCGGCACCATCGCCGCGTCGGCCGAGGACGATCGCGACGTCCTCGGCCCCGTATCCGGCGCACGGGATGCCGCGCGTCCGTGGCCGCTGGTCAGGGCCTGGTCCGAGCGGGGGCGGTCCGAGCCATGACACACGCCACCGCACCCGATGCCCTCGCCGCCCGTCTCGGGCGGCCGGTCAGCGCCGAGCTCGTCTCCAACCGGCGCGGTTCCTGCGCCTGGAAGGTCACCGACGGCGGCGGCCTGCGCCTGGCCCTGAAGGCCAACGCCGCCGGGGCGAGCGGCCGGGACAAGGCCGCCGAAGTGGCGCGTGAGGCCGCCGTCCTCACCGAGTTGGAACGGCTCGGCGCGATCGACGGCGGCTACCTCCACTCGGCAGGGACGTTCGAGGAGGGGCACTGGACGGCCGTCCGCTGGGTCGGAGGGCGCCAGCTGTGGCACGCGTGGGCGCCCGCCCGCGACCCCGAAGGGAACCGCGCCCCCGTACGGCGCCGCCTGCTGCACACCGCCCGTACGCTCGCCGGGCGTCTGGCCGCCCTGCACGCCCACGGCTGGGCCCACGCCGACGTCCAGCCGACCAACATCCTCGCCGCCCCGGACGACGGCACCGCGTACCTGATCGACTACGCCCTGGCCTGCGGACCGGGCGGCGCTACCGGCCGCGCTCCCTACCGGGGAGCGCTCACGCACACCACCCCTCCCGAGATCGCCGCGGCCGTCCTCGGCACCGAGGACACCACCCATGTCCAGGCCGCACCACCGGCCGACGTCTGGTCCCTGTGTGCCACCCTCTTCTGGTGCTGGACGGGCCACCGCCCCTTCGACTACCCCGACGGCGCCGACCGACCGGAGAAGCTGCGCGTCATCGCGGCCGGCGCCACGCTCCCGCTCGGTGACGTACGGCCCTGGCCCTTCCCGGACCTGGAGAACCTCCTCAGCGCCTGCCTGGCCCGCGACCCGGCCGACCGCCCCACCATGGCCGAGCTCCTCGGTGGCTTCGGTACGGGGGAGCCGTGATCCGGCTGCGGGAACTCACCGTGGACGACGCCCCCGCCGTCAGGAGGGTGTACAGCGGGGCTTCGGTGACGTTCACCCGCGGGCGCGCCATGACGGACCAGGAGGCCACCGCGCACGTCGAGGACATCGTCTTCCGGGCCCGCGCCGTCCCCCGGACGTGCTGGTGCCTGGGTATCACGGCCCGGGACGACCTCGTCGGGCTGGTCGGCTTCCGTGACCGGGGCGGGCAGCACGCCACCGTGAGCTACATCCTGCGCGAGGACGTCTGGGGCAAGGGCTGGGCGACGGAAGCGGTCGTCCAGGTCGTCGCCCTCGCCGTCACCCGTGCCGGAATGGCCCGCCTCAGCGCCAAGCACCACCCCGACAATCCCGCTTCCGGCCGCGTCCTGGTCAAGGCCGGGTTCGCCAGGACCGGGACCACGCCCCTCGGCCCCGCGTTCGGGCGGGGCGGGGTCGGCTTCCCGGTGTACGAGTGGCGGCGCCCCGGCGGTTGACGCCGCCGGGCCCGTAGCTGAGACGCGGCGACATACGCGCTCCCCGCATCCGGATCGCCGGACGCGGGGAGCGTTGTCATCGCTGGGCGGCGTAGGGCAGGAAGCCGGTCCAGGTGGCGGGGGTGAAGGCGAGGCGGGGCCCGTCGGGGTTCTTGGAGTCGCGGACGAGGATGGTGCCGGGGGTGGTGGCCACCTCGACGCAGGACGGGCCGTCGGCGGTGCTGTAGCTGCTCTTGGTCCAGGCGACTTCGACGCAGTCGGGGCCTTCGGGTGTGCTGTAGCTGCTCTTTATCCACTCCAGAGTGGAGCTGACTCCGTCAGAGGGCTTGAGGGTCATGTCTCTCCCATTACTTTCTTGATGAAGGCCAGCGACTCACGCGGCGTGAGAGCCTGCGCCCGGATGACTCCATAGCGCATGTCGAGAAGCTGTACCTGTTTCGGATCAGCGATCACGCGGCTGATCTCCTGAACTTCTGCGTGTCCTACCGTGGTTCCGTCCTTGAGCCTGAGCAGCCGAAACGAACCTCCGAGACCCGAGTTCTCCTCCTGGCCCAGCGGCAGAACCTGAAGGTCCACGTTGCGCAACATGCCGACCTCCAACAGTCGTTCGAGCTGCCTACGCATGACCAGTCTGCCCCCAATGGGGCGACGGAGCGTCGATTCGCATTGGACGAAGTTGAAGACCTGTCGAGCCGTTGAGCCGCCGAGGATCTCCTGGCGCGCCATGCGGGCCGCCACCAGCTGCTCCAGCTTGTCCTCGGTGAACGGCGGCCGACGGACGCCGAACGCCGCCCGCGCGTACTCCTCGGTCTGAAGGAGCCCATGGACGACCGAGTTGTTGTAAGCGCACAGCTCAACCGCCTCCCCCTCCAGCTTCTTCAGGTCCCGGACCTTCTCCTTGATCTTGCCGCCCGCGTTCAGCTTCACGTCCGAGCGTTCCAGGAACTCGGGCCGGGGGATTCGGCGTCCCCGCTCGACGGAGGAGACCAGCTCCTCGCCGTAGCCGATCTCCGTGCCGAGTTCCGCCTGGGTGAGGCCGGCCGCCTCGCGCCACAGTTTGATCTGGCGCCCGACGACCTTCATCACGCCTTCGGCCTCGTGGTCCTCCAGCTCCACGTCCTCGTCGTTCATGTCTGCCGTCCCTTCCGTCGCGCCCATGTGTCCAACTCCGTCCCCGCCATGGCGGCACCGGGTACAGCCCGGACAAGTGCCGGACCGCACCCGGACAGTCACCCTCCGCACGGGTGCCGGTGCTTCTCAGGCTGTGTACGCGCGACCACGCTGGGTGAGGTGAATCCACAAATCACCCGAACCAGCAATTCCGGAACCGCCGTTGCTCAAGCCCCGGCCCCCGCCGGGCAGCTCCGGTTCTCCGTGCCGCTGTCCGCCACCCGTCGCGGAGCGCGGCTGGCCCGGTTCCTGACCACGGAGCAACTCAGCACGTGGGGGCTGCCGTTCGACCCGGCCCAACACATCGTCGCCGAGCTGGCGGCGAACGCCGTGCTGCACGGCCGCGTCCCCGGACGGAACTTCCGCCTCACGCTCACCCTCACCCCGCCCGCCACGCTCCGTATCGCCGTGACCGACACCCGCGCCGAGCGGCTACCCGTCCCCGCCGCACCCGTCGGCCCCTTCCCGGCCGAATCCGGCTACGGACTGTTGCTCGTCGCCGAGTTGGCGGACCGCTGGGGCGTCGAACAGGGCCCGGTGCCGACCAAGACCGTCTGGGCCGAACTCGCTCTCACGCCCCTCCGCTGAAGGCGCCCGTCTCCCCGTTGCGGCGCCTGTTCGGCATCGTCCCGCCGACGACCGGGAGGGCCCGCGAAGCCGGGCGGTCCGTAGTGCTCCGGCGCGGCCCGCCCGGCGCGGAACCGGAGCCCGGAAACCTGGGACCCGGTGGACCGGGCGGCTGTGTGACGGGCGATCAAGGACAAAGAAACCGGGGGAAATTACCTTCCCAACCGGCCAAACCTCGCGTACGTCACCCACAGGTGTGAAACGCGGCAATCTGGCTGGCGTTCGGGCGGCATGGCGGGGCAGGCTCGCCTTGACCAGATGCCAACGCGTGTTGGCGTGCCGACATGCGTCGGCCCCCGCCGGGACGGCATTCCCAATGCGAGGGCCTAACCACTAGAGGAACCCAAACCTTCCCCCATGGCTACACGGAATCCTAGCGCCGCCACGCGCCCACGTCCCCGACGTCGTCCGACTACCCCACACGGCGTCACCCACATCAGGGAACGCCATGTCGACCGCTACACGGTCATCGGCAACCACCTCGCCCAACACCACGAGTTGTCCCTCGTCGCGATCGGCCTGGCCACCTACATCTTCTCGCTGCCGGAAGGCGCCCAGATCGACATCCGCACCCTCGCCGAACGCTTCCCGGAGAGCCGCGACCGCATCGCCTTCGCCCTCCGCGAACTGGAGACGTACGGCTATGTCGAGCGAGTGCGGGAACGCCTCCCCGGCGGCCGGTTGATCACCCGCACCTACGCCTTCCACGCCCCGGAGACCACCCGCGCCCGCGCGCCGGTGCTGCCCGAGCCCGGCTCCGTACCGTCCGCCGTTCCGTTGCGGACCGGCCCCGGCGCCACGACCCCCGCCCCACGGGCACCGCGCCAACCAGACCCGGCACCCACTGCCGTACCGTCCGCCGTACCCCCGCAGCCCGGACCACCGGCGGAGGCGCCCCGCAGCCCGCACCACGACGAGGCCACCGCCCTCCTCGCCGGGCTGCGCCGCGACGACGACCGGCTCCTCCTTCCCGCGCGGGAGGTGTGCCGCCTCGCCCCGGGCGTCGCAGCCTGGTTCGACAACGGCGTCACCGCCGAGGCCGTCCGGCGCGTCCTCCTCGCGGACCTCCCGGCCGACCTGAAGTACCCGGCCGGGTTCCTCGCCCACCGCCTGCGGGAACTGCTGCCCCCACCACTCCCTCCAGCCCCACCGGAGGAGGCCGGACCACCACGCCCTCATCCCTTCCAGACGTGCGACGTCTGCGACCTCGCCTTCCGGGCCCCGAGGCCGGGGCTCTGCCGAGGCTGCCGGTCCGCCCCGCCGACGGCCGGGAGCGCCACCCCGGCGGCGTGAAACCGGCCCCGACACCGACGCCCCGTCGGCAAAGGCGGGGGCGGTGCGGGCGTAGCGTGGGTGGTATGACGAAATACGGATCTTTTCCCGGGGCTCGGCCGCGGCGGCTTCGTACCAGCCCCGCGATGCGGCGGATGGTGGCAGAGCACCGGCTGCACCCGGCGGACCTGATCCTGCCGGCGTTCGTCCGGGAGGGCGTCTCGGAGCCGGTGCCGATCGCGGCGATGCCGGGCGTCGTCCAGCACAGCCGGGACACCCTGCGGAAGGCGGCCGTCGAGGCGGTGGAGGCGGGGGTCTCCGGGATCATGCTGTTCGGCGTGCCCGAGGACGCCAAGAAGGACGCCGTGGGCAGCGCGGGAACCGACCCCGACGGCATCCTCCAGCTCGCGATCCGGGACGTACGGACCGAGGTCGGCGACGACCTGGTGATCATGTCGGACCTGTGTCTGGACGAGTACACCGACCACGGCCACTGCGGCGTCCTCGACGCCGAGGGCCGGGTGGACAACGACGCGACCCTGGAGCGCTACGCCGAGATGGCGCAGGTCCAGGCCGACGCGGGCGTCCACGTCGTGGGCCCCTCCGGGATGATGGACGGTCAGATCGGCGTCATCCGCGACGCGCTCGACCAGACCGGCCACGAGGACGTCTCGATCCTCGCCTACACCGCCAAGTACTCCTCGGCGTTCTACGGCCCCTTCCGCGAGGCCGTCGGCTCGTCCCTCCAGGGCGACCGCAAGACGTACCAGCAGGACCCGTCGAACCTCCGCGAGTCGATGCGCGAGCTGGCGCTCGACCTGGAGGAGGGCGCCGACATGGTCATGGTCAAGCCCGCACTGCCCTACCTCGATGTCCTCGCGAAGATCGCGGACGAGGTGGACGTCCCGGTCGCCGCGTACCAGATCTCCGGCGAGTACTCCATGATCGAGGCCGCCGCCGCCAACGGCTGGATCGACCGCGACAAGGCCATCATGGAAGCCCTCACCGGCATCAAGCGCGCCGGCGCCAACATGATCCTCACCTACTGGGCGACGGAGGTCGCACGGCAGCTGTGAGGCGGGGCGGCGGGATGCCGTGAACTCGGCGGACGCCCGGTGACCCTCTGCGGTTGCCGGGCGTCTTTGGGGTGAGGGTGCCAGGGCCGCCGGGGCAGAGGTGGGGGTATGACGGGACGGTGGGGCGTGCCCTGGTGCGGTGTGCCGTCCTCGGCTTGAGATCCTTGGGGCCGAACGGGGCGCGGGCCATCGGGACCTGAGGGGTGGAAAGACTGTGGGGGCGGACGAGGAGACGACCGGCTTCGCCGAGCTGTTGGGGGTGTTGAAGGAGCGGTCCGGGCTCAGTTACGGGGCGCTCGCGAAGCGGTTGCACATGAGTACGTCGACGGTGCACCGCTACTGCAACGGTGATGCGGTACCGGCGGATTACGCGCCGATGGAGCGGTTTGCCCGGGTATGCCGGGCGACGCCGGACGAGCTGGTGGAGCTGCACCGGCGGTGGATTCTGGCGGACGCGGCCCGGCGGCGCGAGAGGGAGCGCAGGGCGGCGTCCGACGCGCCGGGGAGGACGAACTCCTCGGGGAAGGCGAAGAAGAAGGCGCCGGGGGCGGAGACGGCCCCGGATGCCGGGGTGGCGCAGGGGGCGGGGGAGGCCGGAGACGGGGGACGTTCCGGTGTGCGGGGGCCGGGCGTTGTGGCGTCGTCGGCCGGCGGTGCGTCCGGTGCCTCGGTTGCCGCGATTGCCACGGAGGGCGCCGAGCGGGCCGGGGTCGCAGGTGGCGCAGTGACGGCAGGCGCCGGTGGGGCCGCAGGAACCGGCGAGGCGGCAAGCACCGGCGAGACGCCCGGCGCCCGCCCCACGCCCGACACCGCACCCGCCCCCGTCACGGAAGCGACACCCGCGACCTCCGCCCCCACCGAGCCCCCCGCCGCGCCCCCGCGCAAGCGCCGTCGCGCGCGGCGGGCCGTGGTGGTGTCCGGGGTCGCCACCGCCGTCGCGGTGGTGGCGTCGGTGGCGCTGGCGGCCGGGCTGGTGCACCAGGGCGAGCCGGGGAAGGACGTGCCGAGGGCGGAGACCGAGATGGCTCCGCGGACGTCCGTCCCGGTGGCGGAGCCGCACAAGAAGGGGAAGCCGTCGAAGGAGCCGGCCGGTGAGGAGTCGCCGGACGCCAGTGCCTCCCCGTCGCCCAGCGGGACGGCGGAGACGGAGTCGGCCGCGCGGGGCGGTGCGCCCGAGCGGGTTCCGGAGCCCGCCACGCCGCCGCTCGGCGTGGTCGTCCGGCCGTACACATGGAAGGACCCGTGCAGCCAGAAGTATCTGGTCGGCCGGGAGCCCGACGCCGTGACCCAGCCGCCCGAAGAGCAGGACGTCCGGGGCTGGATCACCACCATGGGCGCGGTGTCGGGCGGTGAGCAGATCGTGAAGGTGGCGGTGCAGGGCACCAAGGGGCACACGGTGGTGCTGAACGCGATGCGGGTGCGGGTGGTGAGCCGCGAGGCGCCGCTGGCCTGGAACGCGTACGGCACGGGGATGGGCTGCGGCGGTGGCATGACGCCGAGGACGTTCGGGGTGGCGCTGGACGCGGCCCGGCCGGACGTCGTCCCCGAGGGCGGCCAGCGGGACTTCCCGTTCAAGGTGAGCGAGAACGACCCGGAGGTACTGAAGATCACCAGCCGGACGCAGAGCCACGACGTGCGCTGGTACCTGGAGCTGGAGTGGTCCAGCGGGGACCGGCACGGCACGCTGGAGATCAAGGACAACGGGCAGCCGTTCCACACCAGTGCCTCCACGGGCCGTCCGCACTACAACTACATGCTGGGCAGCAGCGAGTGGATCGCCCAGAGCGACGAGACCTGACCGCGAGGACGGCCGTCGGAGGGGCGGGACCCGGTGGTGACGGGCCCGCCCCTTTCCGCGCGGCCCGCGCCGGTGCGGCGCGTCGTTCCGGTCGCGTCACCTCAGACCAGCGCGTCCTCGACGTTGTCCTGCCAGTACGTCACCCACGCCGAGCTGTCGGTGTGGATGCCGCCCTTGGGGAGGCTGATGCGGACGGTGGGGCCGGTCGAGCCGTTGCCCGCGCGGTTGCCGAACAGGACGCCGAGGGTGTGGGCGGTGTAGCCGTCGGTGCCGGAGCCGTCCGGGGACTCGTACATCACGCCGGCGTAGGCGGACTGACCGGGCCTCAGGGTGAGGACGGACTGCGGCTTGGTGTGCTCGTTGAAGGGCGTGGCGGCCTGGGCGTCGTCCCAGCGCAGGTACGGGGCGCCGTAGGCGTTGCAGGGGGTCGAGCCGGTGTTGGTCGCGGTGATCAACATGTGGTTGAGGGGACGGTCGACCTTGACGGCCGTCACCCTGACGTTGGAGCCGTTGCAGGCGAGGGTCACGGGGCCGTGCGCGCCACTGGTGGCGGCGTTGCGGACGGGGTGCGCGTTGCCGGTGTCGGCGCTGACGCCCATGGTCCGGGGGGCCGGCTGCTGGGCGGCGGGAGTGGGGACGGCGTTCGCGGCCCCGCTCTCGTTGCCGCACGCGGTCAGCGAGACGGCGGCGGCGAGGACGGCGGCGGAGGCGAGGAGCCGGGTGGCGCGGCGGGAGGTGCGGGAGGTGGACATGGGCGGGCTTCTCCGGTCGTGAGGAAGGGCGTCGGCGTCGGTGGCGCGGGCCGTCGGGGCTTGCCGGAACGAGAGTGCGGCGTCCCCCGTCCCGGCCGCCACACCCGGCGGGAAAGCAGGGACGCCGGAACGGCATTCCGCCCTCTGACCTGCGGTGATACCAGGTGCCTGGAACGGCGGCGTGGGACGGACGGCCGTGCGGGCCCCGGCCCGGGGCCCGCGTCGCGGCTCAGGTGAACGCCGCGATGCCCGCGAACGACACCGCCGCGGCCAGCAGCGTCGAGCCGGCGCCGAGGACGAAGGCACGGCCGCCGGTCCGGACGAGGGAGACGAGGTGGACGGAGGTACCGAGCCCGAAGAGGGCACCGGCCAGCAGCAGCGTGGTCAGCGTCTGCGCGGCGGACAGCACCGGGTCCGGCAGCACACCCGTACTGCGGACGGCGACCATGGCGATGAAGCCGAGGACGAACAGCGGGACCAGCGGCGGCCGCTTGCCGCTGCTGTCGACCGCGCCCCGGCGGCGGCGCACGATGCCGTAGCCGGCGATCAGCGGGGCCAGCAGCACCACCCGGGTCAGTTTGACGACGGTCGCCACGGCCAGCGCGGCGGGCCCCGCGGCCGAGGCGACGGCCACGACCTGCGCCACCTCGTGGACGCTCGCGCCGGCCCATATGCCGAACGAGGTGTCGGACATCCCCAGCGGGTGCTGGAGCAGCGGCAGCAGGAAGATCGCCAGCCCGCCGAAGATCGTCACCAGGGCGACGCCGGTGGCCAGGTCCTCCTCCTCGCTGTCGCTGACCGCGTCCATCGCGGCGGCGGCCGACGCGCCGCAGATCGAGAAGCCCGTCGCGACCAGCAGCGTGGTGCCGGGCCGGGTGCCCAGACGGCGGCCGAGCCACATCGTCCCGGCGAAGGTGACGGCGACGGTCAGCGCGACGACCAGCAGCACACCGGGGTCGAGCTGGAGCACCTGGGAGAGGGCGAGCTGGAGCCCGAGGAAGACCACGCCGACGCGCAGCAGCTTCTTGGTGGCGAGCTTGGCGCCGGGCAGCACCCGGTCCCCGAGCAGTCCGACGTTGCGGGCCACGGCGCCGATCAGTACCGCGATGGTCAGCGCGCTGACCGCCGGTACGAGGCGGTTGAGCAGGTACGAGACGGCCACGCCGACGACGACCACGGCGAGGCCGGGGCCGTTGACGGACACGAACGTCCGCAGCCGCTGTGGCAGCGGCTCGCCGGGCGCCTCGCCGCCGGACGGCGGGGCGTCGCGGGGCGCGCCGCCCGGGGACGGGGCGGTGGGGGAGGAGTCGGACGGCTGCGGTGCGGGGAGCGCGGTCCCTTCGGTGGGCTTCATACCTAGATCGTCGAAGGGGGCGGCGGCGCGCGGTAGCCGGGATTCCCCTATGCACCCATAGACTCCACCTATGAGGGGGTCGCGATGAGAACGGACCTGCGGTCACTGGAGACGCTGCTGGCGGTCGCCGAGCACGGCAGCATCGGCGCCGCCGCGCGGGCGCTCGGCGTCCGCCAGCCGTCGGTGACCGACCGCTTGCAGCGTCTCGAACGCCATCTGCGGCTCGCCCTCGTCGAACGGTCGCCGCGCGGCTCCCGGCTCACCGCGGAGGGCCTGGCCGTCGCCGACTGGGCGCGCGACGTCCTCAGCGCCTCCGACCAGCTGGAGGCCGGGGTCGCCGCGCTGCGCCGCAGCCACGACAGCCAGCTGCGGGTGTCGGCGAGCCTGACGGTCGCCGAGTACCTGCTGCCCCGCTGGCTGGCCGATCTGCGGCAGCACTCGCCGGACACCGGCGTCGCCCTGCGGATGTGCAACTCCGAGCAGGCCGCGCAGGACGTCCTGAACGGCGACGCCGACCTCGGGTTCATCGAGGGACCCCGTACGACGGGGGGCCTGCACACCCGGGTGGTCGCCACCGACACCCTCGTCATCGTCGTGGCGCCCGGCCACCCCTGGGCCCGCCGGCGCCGCCCTCTCGACGTCGCGGAACTCGCCACGGCGCCCCTGATCGTCCGGGAGAAGGGCTCCGGCACCCGCGAGACCCTCGACCACGCGCTGGTGCGGGCGGGCGCCCACCGCACCGGCACCTCGCGCCTGGAACTCGGCTCCACCGCCGCCATCAAGGCCGCCGTCCTCACCGGCCAGGGCGTCGGCGTCCTCAGCGGCCTCGCCATCAGCGACGACATCCGCGCCGGCCGCCTGCGCGAGATCGCCGTCGACGGCATCGACCTCCGCCGCCGCCTCCGCGTCGTCTGGCGCGCCGGCACCCGCCTCACCGGCCCCGCCGCCGACCTCGCCACCTGCGCGGCCCGCGACCACCGGCCGACGGGCGTACGGAACACGGCCGGACCGGGCCCCGTCCCGCGGCAGTAGCCGGGGCCCGCCGTCAGAACCGGGGTGTGAGCCCCGGGCCGACGGGCCCACCGCGCGGTCGGCGTCCGGGACCGAAAAACCGGGGGCGGGCCGCCCTTTTCAGGCGCCCCGCCCCCGGTCACGGATCGGATCAGAGCCGCTCGGGCGTGCGGATGCCCAGCAGGGCCATGCCCTGGTGGAGGGTGCGGGCGGTGATGTCGCAGAGGAAGAGGCGGTTCTCGACCTGCTCGGGGGTGTCGGCCTTGAGGACCGGGCACTTGTCGTAGAACGCGGTGTAGAGCGACGCGAGGTGGTAGAGGTACGCGGCGAGCTTGTGGGGCGCGTGCTCGGCGGCGGACTCCGCGACCGTCTCGGCGAACTGGTCGGCGTGCAGGCCCAGGGCCCGCTCGGCGTCGGTCAGCGCGAGCTCCGGGTGGGCGGCGGGGCGCACCTCGCCGGCCTTGCGGAGGATCGACTGGATACGGGCGTACGCGTACTGGAGGTAGACGCTGGTGTCGCCGTTGAGCGAGACCATCTGGTCCAGGTCGAACTTGTAGTCGCGGCTCGCCGAGGTCGACAGGTCGGCGTACTTCACCGCGCCGATGCCCACCTGGGCGCCGCGCTCGGCGATCTCCTCGTCGGTCAGGTCCTGGGCCTTCTCCCGGACGACGGCGGACGCGCGGGCGATCGCCTCGTCGAGGAGGTCCACCAGCCGCACCGTCTCGCCCTCACGGGTCTTGAACGGCTTGCCGTCCTTGCCGAGCACCGTGCCGAACGACAGCTGCGAGGCGTGCACGTCGTCGCTGAGCCAGCCGGCCCGGCGCGCGGTCTCGAAGACCATCTTGAAGTGCAGCGACTGCCGGGCGTCGACGACGTACAGCAGGGTGTCGGCCTTGAGGTGCTGCACCCGGTCGCGGATCGCGGACAGGTCGGTGGCCGCGTAGCCGAAGCCGCCGTCGGACTTCTGGACGATCAGCGGGGTCGGCTTGCCGTCCGGGCCCTTGACGTCGTCGAAGAAGACGCACAGCGCGCCGTCGGAGCGGACCGCGACACCGGACTCCTCCAGCAGCCGGCAGGTCTCGGCGAGCATGTCGTTGTAGCCGGACTCGCCGACGACGTCCGCGTCCCGGATCTCCATGTCGAGCTTGTCGAAGACCGAGTAGAAGTAGATCTTCGACTCGTCGACGAACCGCTGCCACAGGGCGCGGGTCTCCGCGTCGCCCGCCTGGAGGGCGACGACCCGGCGCCGCGCCCGCTCCTTGAACTCCGCGTCGGCGTCGAACAGCGCCCGGGACGCCTTGTACAGCCGGTTGAGGTTGGACATGGCCTCCTCACCGGAGGTCTCGCCGCGCCCGTGGTCCAGCTCGTGCGGGTGCTCGACCAGGTACTGGATGAGCATGCCGAACTGGGTGCCCCAGTCACCGATGTGGTGGCGCCTGATCACCGTCTCGCCGGTGAACTCCAGCAGCTGGACGACGGCGTCGCCGATCACCGCGGACCGCAGGTGGCCGACGTGCATCTCCTTGGCGACGTTCGGCTGCGCGTAGTCGATGACGGTGGTGCCGGGCCGCTCGGCGTACGGGACGCCCAGCCGGCCGTCGGCGGCGCGCTCGGCCAGCGTCCGCACGATCGCCTCGTCGGCGACGGTGATGTTGAGGAAGCCGGGCCCGGAGACCTCGATCTCCTTGATCGCCGCGCCGGGCGTGCCGGTCTCGATGCCCTCGACGACCTTGGCGGCCAGCTCCCGCGGGTTCCCCTTGAGCTTCTTGGCCAGGGCCAGCATGCCGTTGGCCTGGAAGTCGGCCCGGTCGCTTCGGCGCAGCAGCGGGTCGGTGGCACCGGCCTCCGGCAGGGCTGCCGTGAGGGCGTCGGTGATGCGCTGGTTGACCGTAGCTGCGAGGGAGGTGACCGAGGCCATGGAGAGTGTGCTCTCTTCCGGAAGAGGTGCGTTCGGGGTCGTAAGGGTTGTGTCGGCGAGTATCCCACGGTGCCACGCCTCCTCACGGGGAAAAACCGACCGGTCCGCGTCTGGGACAATGGGACCGGTCAGGCTTTCGTACGCCCGCGCGGTGGCGCCCCACGACGCGGCAGGGTGTGCGGGGGCGCGACGAGGAAGCTCCACACTCCAGAAAGAGGAAGGGCCGATCGTGGCTCAGCAGAGCACCGAGACCGACTGGGTCTCCAGGTTCGCGGACGAGGTCATTGCCGAGGCGGAGCGCCGCGCCCCCGGCAAACCGATCGTCTGCGCCTCGGGCCTGAGCCCCTCCGGCCCCATCCACCTCGGCAACCTGCGCGAGGTCATGACCCCGCACCTGGTCGCGGACGAGATCCGCCGCCGCGGGTACGCCTGCGAGCACATCATCAGCTGGGACGACTACGACCGCTACCGCAAGGTCCCGGCCGGCATCGACCCGTCGTGGGCCGAGCACATCGGCAAGCCGCTGACCTCCGTCCCGGCCCCGCCCGGCAGCACGTACCCCAACTGGGCCGAGCACTTCAAGGCCGCCATGGAGGAGTCCCTGCGCGAGCTGGGCGTGGAGTACCGCGGCATCAGCCAGACCGCGCAGTACACCTCCGGCGCCTACCGCGAGCAGATCCTGCACGCGATGAAGCACCGCGCCGAGATCGACGCCGTCCTGGACCGCTACCGCACCAAGGACAAGGCGACCGGCAAGCCCAAGAAGCAGCAGAAGCCGGTGGACGCCGCCGAGCTGGAGGCCGCCGAGGGCTCCGGCGCGGCCTCCGAGGACGACGGCAGCGCGGGCGGCTCGGGCTACTTCCCGTACAAGCCGTACTGCACGGCGTGCGAGAAGGACCTCACCACCGTCACCGCGTACGACGACGAGTCCACCGCCCTCGACTACACCTGCACCGCCTGCGGCCACAGCGAGACGGTGCTGCTGCGCGAGTTCGACCACGGCAAGCTGGTGTGGAAGGTCGACTGGCCGATGCGCTGGGCCTACGAGGGCGTGGTGTTCGAGCCGAGCGGCGTCGACCACTCCTCGCCCGGCTCCTCGTTCGTCGTCGGCGGCCAGATCGTCCGCGAGGTCTTCGGCGGTACGCAGCCGATCGGGCCGATGTACGCGTTCGTCGGCATCAGCGGCATGGCCAAGATGTCCTCGTCGAAGGGCGGGGTGCCCACCCCGGCCGACGCGCTGAAGATCATGGAGGCGCCGCTGCTGCGCTGGCTCTACGCCCGCCGCAAGCCGAACCAGTCCTTCAAGATCGCCTTCGACCAGGAGATCCAGCGGCTCTACGACGAGTGGGACAAGCTCACCGCCAAGGTCGCCGACGGCACCGCCCAGCCCGCCGACGCCGCCGCCCACACCCGGGCCGTCGGCACCGCCGCCGGGGAGCTGCCCCGCACCCCGCGCCCGCTGCCGTACCGCACGCTCGCCTCCGTCGTGGACATCACCGCCGGCCACGACGAGCAGACGCTGCGCATCCTCAGCGAGCTGGACCCGTCCCACCCGGTCACCGACCTGGACGAGACCCGCCCCCGCCTCGACCGCGCCGAGAACTGGATCACCACCCAGGTCCCGGCCGAGGCCCGCACCATCGTCCGCGACGAGCCCGACACCGAGCTGCTGGGTTCCCTCGACGAGCAGGCCCGCGGCTCGCTGCGGCTGCTGCTGGACGGGCTCGACGAGCACTGGTCGCTGGACGGGCTGACCACGCTGGTCTACGGCGTCCCCAAGGTCCAGGCGGGCCTGGAGCCGGACGCCAAGCCGACGCCGGAGCTGAAGGCCGCGCAGCGCGCCTTCTTCGCCCTGCTCTACCACCTGCTGGTCGGGCGGGACACCGGTCCGCGGCTGCCCACCCTGCTGCTGGCCGTCGGCGCCGACCGGGTGCGCAAGCTCCTCGGCGGCTGACCGCGCGGCGCACGTCCGACGAAAACGGGTTCGGCCCCGGGGAAGGAGACTCCCCGGGGCCGAACCCGTGTCCCGTCAGCCGTTGTTGGCCTTGAGGGCGCTCGCGACGGCCTCCTTGGCGGCGTCCTGGGCGCTCTTGAGCAGGTCGTCGCGGTCGGGGGTGTCACCGCCCGCCAGGCCCGCGCCGTTGTAGTTGACGGTGACGACGATGTTGGCGGTCCGCGCGACGATCGTCTGGTTGCGGTAGTCGCTGCCCTTGTGCTTCAGGTCGTAGGTGACCGAGGTCGCCTCGTCCCCGATGCTCTTGACCGCGCCCGTCTTGACGTTCTTGGCGCCGTCGCTGCCCTTCGCCAGGTCGATCTGCTTGGCGTAGAAGTCGGTGGCGCGCTTCTCGCCGGTGGCGTTGAGGGAGGGCTCGGAGTCGTAGCGCTTGAAGCTGACGTCCAGCCAGCGGAACTGGCTGCCGTCGACGCCCTCGGACTTCGAGCTGTTCCACCGGCAGGAAGCGCTGGTGGCGATGTCCGGGGACTTGCCCTTGTCGCCGGCGTCGTTCTTCAGCGACGGCAGCAGCTTGTCCAGGGTGTCCTTGGAGAACGCCTTGCACGGGTCGGGCAGCTTGGCGTACTTCGCGGCCGCGAGGGTGGGCGTCGGCTTGGTCGTCGTACGGGGCGCGGTCGACGGGGTGGCGTCGTCGGAGGAGCCGCCCTTGGAGCCGGAGTCGGAGCAGCCGGCGACGAGGACCACCGGTACGGCCGCGCAGGCGATGAGGCTGGCGAGTCGCTTGGTTGAACGGGGCATGGTTCCTTCGCTGTTCGTCGTCGTGGTTCCGGCGTGCCGCCGCGCTCCCGGGGGAGTGGGTACCGGCGGCACCTCGTCGTGCGGCGGCAAGGCTAGACGGAACGGTACGCGGCGGGGCGCCGGCGCCGGGCTCCGGGAGGCGGGCAAAAGGTGTCAATCCGCGCCAAAAACGGCCGGTTCCGGACCAGTGCGAAGGAAGGCGGACGTTATTCGTCGAGGCTGTCCGCCAGCTCGGAGGCCAGCGCATGCGCCTTGTCCTGCAGTTCCCGGCTTTCCGGCACCCGCGATTTGTCCGTCGACCACTGGTCGTAGCTGATCGTCACAATGACGTTCGACGTGCGGAACACCACAGTGATGTCACGGTGCACACCGGAGTCCGCGGTGACCAGCCGGTCGTTGAGGAACGCGGCGTCCCCGAGGTCCTCCAGCTCCCGCGGGGCGGTCGAGGCGGCCGGTGCGCCCGTGTCGGTCGGGCTCGGTGAGGCCGTCGGGCTGGCGGACGCGTTCTCCGCCTCCTTGCCCTTGCCGCCCTTGGCGCTCTTGCCGTCGTCCTTCCCGCTGTCCTTCTTGCCGTCCTTCTTGTCGTCCTTCTTCGACGTGCCGGAGGACGCGGACGGGCTCTCCGAGCCGCTGCCCGGGATGTGGGCCGCGCGCTCCGCGACGTCGTAGATCTCCCGCGCCTTGTCGTCGTCGCTGGTCCCGGCGTGGTACGAGACCACACGCTCGATGTCGAGGGAGAGATGGCGGGTGCCCTCGGTGCTCTCCCGCTTCCAGCGGCAGCCGACCCGGCGGTCGGTGTCGTAGGTGATGTCGGGGCGGCCGCCGTAGATCTTCGCGGCCTCCTCCTCGGAGAGGTGCTGCCCGTCGGCGGGGAGCATCGCCTTTATCGTGCCGCGCCCCGGGAGCCGGCAGGCGTCGGGGAGATAGGCGTACCGGCCCGGCTGGGCGGACTGGCTCGCCGTGGCCGTGCCCGCGTCCTTGGCGTCGTCGCCGCCGGAGACGGAGCCGCCGGAGCAGCCGGTGAGGCCGACCGCCAGTGCCGCGGCGGCCGCCACGGCGGCGCCCGGTACGAACGACTTGCGCCGCATCGTTCGCGGCTCCTTCCCTGGGAAATCTGGTTGCCGCCGACTGACGGCCGATGGGAACAATGTGTACCGCACCTTGTGCCGCACCGCCGATTCACCGTCCTGGAACAGGTGATTTGTTCGGCTCTTGCGCTTTGCCGTTTTTCGGGGGAAATGAGGAAGTATGTCGTACACCGAAGTGCCCGGTGCCCGGGTCCCCATCCGCATGTGGGCCGATCCCTCCACGGTCGAGGGCGCGGCGATGCAGCAGCTGCGCAATGTCGCCACCCTGCCATGGATCAAGGGACTGGCCGTGATGCCGGACGTCCACTTCGGCAAGGGCGCCACCGTGGGCTCGGTGATCGCCATGCAGGGCGCCGTCTGCCCCGCCGCCGTCGGCGTCGACATCGGCTGCGGCATGAGCGCCGTCCGCACCTCGCTCACCGCCGACGACCTGCCCGCCGACCTCTCCCGCCTCCGTTCCCGCATCGAGCAGGTCATCCCCGTCGGCCGCGCGATGCACGACGACCCGGTCGACCCGGGCCGCCTCCACGGCTTCCCGACGGCCGGCTGGGACGACTTCTGGACCCGCTTCGGCGGCGTCGCCGAGGCCGTACGGTTCCGCCGGGAGCGGGCCGTCAAGCAGATGGGATCGCTCGGCGGCGGCAACCACTTCATCGAGTTCTGCCTGGACGAGACGGACACGGTGTGGCTGATGCTGCACTCCGGCTCCCGCAACATCGGCAAGGAACTCGCCGAGCACCACATCGGCGAGGCCCAGAAACTGCCCCACAACCAGGGACTCGTCGACCGCGACCTCGCCGTCTTCGTCGCCGACACCCCGCAGATGGCCGCGTACCGCAACGACCTCTTCTGGGCCCAGGAGTACGCCAAGCACAACCGCGCCGTGATGATGGCCCTGTTCCAGGACGTCGTCCGCAGGGAGTTCACCAAGGCCCGCCCCACCTTCGACCCGGTGATCTCCTGCCACCACAACTATGTGGCGGAGGAACGCTACGACGGCATGGACCTGCTGGTGACCCGCAAGGGCGCGATCCGCGCGGGCAGCGGCGACCTGGGCATCATCCCCGGCTCGATGGGCACCGGCTCCTACATCGTCCGCGGCCTGGGCAACGCCGCGTCCTTCCAGTCCGCCTCACACGGCGCGGGCCGCAAAATGAGCCGCAACGCCGCGAAGAAGCGTTTCACCACGCGGGACCTGGAGGAACAGACCCGCGGCGTGGAATGCCGCAAGGACTCCGGAGTCGTCGACGAGATCCCCGGCGCCTACAAGCCCATCGAAAAGGTCATCGACCAGCAGCGCGACCTGGTCGAGGTCGTCGCGAAGCTGAAGCAGGTGGTGTGTGTGAAGGGGTGAGGTGGGCGGGAGTCCTGACGCACGGAACTCCCGGGCGTACGGAACTTCTGAGTGCGGCGGCTCGTGCCCGTGGGGTGCGGGCCGTTCGTCTTGCCGCTCCGCCTACGCCGTCGCGGGTCGCTTCCGTGCCTCTGTGCGTGATGCGGAGCACCCCTTCTACGCCTGTGTAGTAGCGGCCGGGCGTGGTGACGTAATGTCAGTTGACCATTGTTTCGAGCGTGGCTGATGGCTTGCCGTTGCCGCTCGGAACGTTATGTACGTGCATTACTCAGGGGAGATGTCATGACAGGCCGGATGCGGCATGCGCGGTTCGCGGCGAGTGCGTTGGTGGGCTGTGTTTCGCTGCTGGTGTTGACGGCCACGCCGGCCGCGGCCTCGGCGAAGGGGTGCACCGGTAATCCGGGTGCCACCGATGGGTCGGGTTCCGTTTGCCTGGACGTGAAGGGGACCAAGCTCAAGGTCCAGAAGTTCACGCTCGACAAGAAGTCGAACAATCGTGACTGGAAGGACAAGCCGATCGTCACGGCGGGGAAATGGAAGTGGACGGGGGCGACGGTCAGCGCCAGGCGCGTGGAGAACAAGAGCGTCACCAAGACCATTAACAAGAGCTTCCCCAACAACACCCGGATGTGCGGTTACTGGAGCAAGTACCCCGGGTCGAAGGCGTGCATAACGATCCACAAGTGATCCGGTACGCTTGACCGGCGGTGGGCGGGCCGTGCCCGCCCACCGCCAGGGCGGTACGGGCAGGTGGAACGAGGAGGGCGGATGCTGACAGCGCGGAAGAACGCGACGCCGACGACGCGGCCCCAAGCGGGCAGGCGAAAGAGTCGCCCCTTCTTCTTTCTCCTCGGCCTCGCCCTGTTCGTGGCGTGGATCGCCGTAGTGGTCATCAGCATCGCACGCGAACCCGACCCGGGTGCGGCCTCATATCGGCAACTTGCCTCCCGCGTCGGCGAAAACCTGCAAAAGGGTGACGCGGAAGACCTGGCTCGCTATGTCAGCGGCGAAAACTCCGACGAATACGCCAAATCGCTGGTCGGTAAAGTGAAGGCTTCCGGTCATGCAGGGGAAATCTCCGTCTCCAGGCTGGGTGAAAAGCAGCTGCAAATGCGGGCGTCGCGTATCTGTATGGCCTGGGACGTCGAGAAGAAAGACGGACGTCTTTTTCTGGACCCGGTTCCGCCTCTGACGCCGGCGGGTTGTTCCTCGCATTGATGAGGGGGAACTCGGGGTGACCGCTGTGTGAGGGGCAGCCCCATTCGACGGGCGCCCGGCACCGCGGAGGGCAATGCGGTCATCTCGCTGCGCGACCCGGCGTGGAAGTACCGCAGTGACGCATGGCGGGTGGAGAACCCCGGTACGACGGTCGTCTTCCGGAACGTCGCGGCCGACAAGTGCCTTCAGCCGGCGACCATCGATCCGCGGCGCGGCACCGGCGTCGTCATCACGACCTGTGACGGCTCCGACCAGCAGAAATGAATGGGCTTCCCGGAACGGGAGGCGTTCCGGGGCTCCTCGCCTGTCCTGGCCGGGGGTGCTGCTGGCCCAGGGCGCCCGCCTGAGGGCGCCCGGCCCGGTGCTCACACCGTGCGGTGCACCTTGGCGTTCGATGCCTGGGCGCGGGGGCGGACGATGAGGAGGTCGATGTTGACGTGGGAGGGGCGGGTGACGGCCCAGGTGATGGTGTCGGCGATGTCGTCGGCGGTCAGTGGGGCGTCGACGCCCTCGTAGACCTTGGCGGCCTTGGCGGTGTCACCGCGGAAACGGGTGGTCGCGAACTCGTCGGTCTTCACCATTCCCGGCGCGATCTCCAATACGCGTACGGGCTCGCCGCACAGTTCCAGGCGCAGGGTCTCGGCGATGGCGTGGGCGCCGTGCTTCGCGGCGACATAGCCGCCGCCGCCCTCGTAGGTGCCGTGGCCCGCGGTGGACGACACGATCACGACGGTGCCGTCACCGGATGCGGTGAGGGCGGGCAGCAGGGCCTGGGTGGTGTGCAGTACGCCGAGGACGTTGACCTCGTACATCGTCCGCCAGTCGGCGGGGTCGCCGGTGGCGACGGGGTCGGCGCCGAGCGCGCCGCCCGCGTTGTTGATCAGGACGTCGCAGCGGTCCAGCGACGCGGCGAAGGCGTCGACGGCGGCGCGGTCGGTGACGTCGAGCGCGTACGCCTCGGCGTTCGGGATCTCCGCGGCCAGCGCCTCGATGCGGTCCTTGCGGCGGGCGGTGAGCACCACGCGGTACCCGGCGGCCGCCAGCTGGCGGGCGGTCGCGGCACCGATACCGCTGCTCGCTCCGGTGACGACGGCGGTGGGCGTGTCGGTGGTGGTGTCGGCGGTCATGCGCTCTCCTCGCTGGGGGCGGTGCGGTCGGTGATGTCGAGGGCGTGCGCCTCGGCGGGCGGGCCGTGCGGTGGTGCGTCGCCGGTCAGGATAGGTGGGCGGGGTCAGCGGCCCCGCGGCGCGTACATGATCACGGCCATGCCCGCGAGGCAGATCAGCGCGCCGATCACGTCCCAGCGGTCGGGCCGGTAGCCGTCGGCGACCATGCCCCAGGCCAGCGAACCGGCGACGAAGACCCCGCCGTACGCGGCCAGGATGCGCCCGAACTCGGCGTCCGGCTGAAACGTGGCCGCGAAGCCGTACGCCCCCAGGGCGAGCACCCCCGCCCCTATCCACAGCCACCCCTTGTGCTCCCGCACGCCCTGCCACACGAGCCACGCCCCGCCGATCTCGAAGAGGGCGGCCACAACGAACAGAACGAGGGAACGGGCGATCGACATGGGGCCCAGGGTAAGCAGGGGCGGGGTGGCACCCGGTGGCGGGCGCTCACCGGGCGCTCGGCCGCCGCCGGTCAGGGACCTGCGGCCGGTCAGGGGCCTATGGGCGCGCCCGTCCAGTGGGCGAGGGCCCGGCGGAGAGCGATGGCACGGCGGGTGGGGTCGGTGGCGTCGCTGGCCCAGGCGATATAGCCGTCGGGCCGGACGAGCAGTGCCGTACGGCGGTCGCTGCGCCAGGAGGCGTGGAGGTAGTAGGGCCGGGGAACGGCCGGGGCCCCTCCGGTGCTCGTGGCCTCCGCATGGTGTGGTGCACCTCCGGTCTCCGCGCCGCACGGGGTCCGTCCGGCCTCGGACGTCTCCGCGCCACGCGGGGCTCCTGCGGCCTCGGCGGCCCTTGTGCGGTGCGGGGTCTCTCCGGCCCCGGTGGCCTCCGCGCCCTGCGGGACATCCCCGGCACCTGTGCCCCCTCCCGAGGCCGGACCCCCTCCACCGTCCTCCGCACCCCCACGGAGGGCCCCCTCACCGGGAACCACCTCCCCCTCCCCCGTCACCAGCACAAACGTGCCCTGCCGCAGCAGGTCGTAGAGCCGTCGGCCGTTGGCCAGGCGGAGGTCCGGGGCACGGCGGCCCGTCAGGGGGTGGGCGCCGAGGGGGGCCGGGTAGGCGATGCCGATGCCGGAGATGGCGCGCAGGGCGCGGTCGGAGAGCGGGGGGATGTGGTTGATCAGGGTCGCGGCGGCTTTCAGCAGGGCCCGCTGTGGTCGGCTTTCCAGGACGGCGAAGCGGATCAGGGCGCCGCTGCTGCGCAGCACGCGCCGGCCGACGGGGTGGCGTTCGTCGTGGTAGGTGTCCAGCAGGCCGTCGGGGGCCCGGTCCTGGAGGGCGGCGGCGAGTTTCCAGCTGAGGTTGGCGGCGTCCTGGAGGCCGGTGTTCATGCCCTGGCCGCCGGCGGGGGAGTGGACGTGCGCGGCGTCCCCGGCGAGGAAGACCCGGCCGACGCGGTACGAGGGGACCTGCCGCTCGTCGCTGTCGACGCGGGAGGACCAGTGGAGCTCGCGCAGGCCGAGGTCGGTGCCGAAGGCGAGCCGGGTGAGGGTGCGGACCTCTTCCAGGTCGGGGGCGGCGTGGCCGTCCTGGTGGTGGCGGTTCCAGCCCGCGACGCGGTACCGGCCGCCGCCGAACGCGGCCAGGATCGCGAAGGCGTCGTCCGTGACACCGAACGAGAACGGGACGGCGGGCTCCTGGTCGAACCGGACGTCCGCGAGGACGAGGGAGCGCACCACGGACCGTCCGGGGAAGGGCAGGCCCAGCGCCTCGCGGACCGTGCTGCGCACGCCGTCGGCACCGACGACGTACCTGGCGCGCAGGGTGTGCTCCCCCTCGGGATCACGGACCTGTACCGACACCCCTTCCGCGTCCTGGTCGAGGCCGAGCACCCGGGTGTCGTAGCGCAGCTCCGCCCCGGCCTTCAGGGCGCGCCGCTCCAGGAGGCGCTCCACCTCGAACTGCGGGGTGAACAGGACGAACGGGAAGCGGCTGAGCAGCCGGCCCGGGTCGATGGAGAGGCCGAAGGGGGTGAGGGCGGTGAGGCGGTGGCCCCGGGCCATCAGCTCGTCGGCGAGTCCGCGGGCGTCGAACTGCTCCAGGGTGCGGGAGTGGACGACCAGGGCGCGGGTGAGGTTGGCGGCGGTGCCGGCGCGGCGTTCCACGAGCGTGACGCGGACGCCCGCCTCGGCGAGGTCACCGGCGAGCAGCAGGCCCGTGGGCCCGGCGCCGACGACGAGGACATCGGGCGCGGGGGCGCGCCCGGTGAGGTCGTTCCTGTGCTGCACGACTGCCATGACGGCCTCCTCGGCCCTTTTCCATGGTTGCTCACACACTTCGGTCAACGCTTGTTGGCAAGCCTAGGCCGCCCGAAGCTGGAAAGTCAACAGTCGTTGGCCTACATTTGTGGGTATGGCCGAACGACTTCCCGCGGAGCCGCGCGTCCCCGCCGCGTCCCGCACTCCCGCCACCGCCGCCGACCTGCGCGCCGCGGAGAACATCGCCGATCCCCGGCCCCGCCGTTCCGACGCCACGCGGGCCGCGATCCTCGACGCCGCCCGCGACCGCTTCGCCGCCGACGGCTACGAGCGCGCCACGATCCGCGCCATCGCCCGCGACGCGGGCATCGACCCGTCGATGGTGATGCGGTACTACGGCAGCAAGGCGGGCCTGTTCGCCGCCGCCTCCGACATCGACGTGGGCACCCTCGACCTCACGGACATCCCGCGCGACGAGGTCGGTGCCCGCTTCGTACGCCACTTCCTGGAGCGCTGGGAGCGCGACGACACCCTGACCGGCGTGCTGCGCGTCGGCGTCACCAACGAGGCGGGCGCGGAGCGCATGCGGAAGGTCTTCGCCGAGCAGATCAAGCCGCTGGCCGCCGCCGTGTGCCCGGTGCCGGACGAGGCCCCGGTCCGGGCCGCGCTCATCGCCTCGCAGATCCTCGGGACGGCGCTGTGCCGCTACGTCCTGCACCTCCCGCCGGCCGTCGGCCTCGGCCGCGACGAGCTCGTCGCCTGGCTGGCCCCCACCGTCCAGCGCTATCTGACGGCCGAACGCCCCTGACCGCTACCGGCCCCCGGCGATGCCCGCCCGCGCCACCACCCGCTCCAGATGCGCCGCGAACTCCTCCCGCGCGTCGGGCGTGAGCGTGCGCAGCGCCACCATCGCCGTCACGATGACGTCGCACAGCTCGCTCCGTACGTCGTCCCAGGTGTGGCTGTGGCCCTTGCGGGGGTTCTGCCCGGTGGCGCCGATCACGGCCTGGGCCACCTCGCCGGTCTCCTCCGACAGCTTCAGGACGCGCAGCAGCCGCACCTGTTCCGGCGGCAGCGCGCTCTCCCGGTCGAGCCAGTGGGCGAGTGCGCCGATGGTGTCCCACAGGGCGGCACCCCCGGGGCCGTCGGAGGGGGTGGAGGGGCAGGGACCGGAGGGCGGGATCGCGGACATGGCCCGACTCTGCCGGTGTTCCAGGGCCCGTGTCCCTAGGGTCGTACCGGACGCCACGACCACCGGCCCGGCAGACGGGAGACCGCCGTGCACCAGCCGAGTCCCACCCCCGACGAGCTGATCGCGTTCTACGACCTGCGGCCGCTGCCGCGCGAGGGCGGCCGCTTCCGGCGGACCTGGGCCGGCCCCGTACGGCCCGACGGCCGGCCGGAGGGCAGCGCCATCGTGATGCTGCTGACCGCCGAGCCGGGCGACTTCTGTGCCCTGCACCGGCTCCCGGCCGACGAGGTCTGGCACTTCTACCGGGGCGATCCGCTCACCCTCCTGCTGCTGCCCGAGCGGGCGGGGCGGCCGGCCGAGGCCGTCACCCTCGGCCCGGACGTCCTGGGCGGGCAGCATGTGCAGTTCACGGTCCCGGCCGGGACCTGGATGGCCGCCGAGGTCGCCGAGGGCGGTTCCTGGACGCTGTTCGGCTGCACGATGGCGCCGGGCTTCCGCGACGAGGACTACGAGCGGGGGGACGCCGCCGTCCTGGCCGCGCGCCACCCCCGGGAGGCGGCGCGGATCACCGCGCTGTGCCGCCCGTGACCGGCCCCGTGTCCCTCCCGGACCTCTCCGGCCGGACCGTCCTGGTGACCGGCGCTGGCGGCGGGATCGGCCACGG